>CAZMWN010000125.1:0-9754 GCA_964569935.1 uncultured Pirellulales bacterium | reverse complement strand
CAATCTGCTTGAATCAATACAAGTGATGCAAGGTTCGTGTCAGAACTACTATTTTCAGCGGCTTTGGGCAGGGGTCGACGAAAAAATCCGGGACGGCTACCAGTTGTCGGAGTCAATATTGATTTCGCAGGGCAGTAAGTTGATAGCACCGGGAATTATCCAGATGCTCAGAGCAGGGGAAAAGAGCGGCAAACTTGGTGAAGTTTGTGATAAAGTGTCCGTCTTTTACGAAAAAAAGCTCGAGGCAACAATCCGAAACGTTATGGCACTCATAGAGCCTGTAATGATAGCAATCTTAGGTAGCATTATTGGAACGATTGCCATAGCATTGCTGTTACCGGTATTCAGAATATCGTCTATTATTGCGCATTAAACACAACAGTAAGTACCTATACCAAATCAATGTAAGCATAAATGGAATCTAATACGTCAGCTCTTTCTCTTGACAGCAGCAGTTTTGAGTCTAAAATCACGGCCTATGGCTGATTCGAACACACGAAAGAAGAGAAAGAAGAAACACCATCCCTTCACTGATTGGCTTCTTTATATTGCGTTGCGAATTCTTGTTTTATTTCTGTCCTTCTTTGATATTGAAACCAATTTAAATACAGCTTGTTTTCTTGGCCGGTTGTTATGGAAGCATTATCATCGCGGCCGAAAGCGCGCTCTTGATAATCTTCGTGCCAGCTATCCGGAAAAAAGTGAACAATGGATATGGCAAACAGGCCGGCGTAGTTTCGAACATATTGCTATGCTGGCAATTGATGTATTGTTTACATCGAGATATACAAATAAGCACAATTGGCAAGATTATTCCCGGTATAAAAACACTGAAAGAACTAAATGGCTCATGCAGGAAGGCCGAGGTTTATTAATGGTCACTGCTCATTATAGCAACTTTGAAATAATCGGTTACATTCTTGGTATGTTTGGTTTCAATATTTACAGCATTGCCAGACCTCTGGACAATAAGTTCATTAGCCGATATTTGTATGGAGTACGCCAGCGTGCCGGTCAGACTATTCTCGATAAAAAAGGTGCAGCTAAAATGATGGAACAAATCGTCTCGAGCGGTGCCACTCTTTGTTTTATTGCCGACCAGGATGCCGGCAGAAAGGGAGTATTTGTAGATTTCTTCGGCCGAAAGGCCAGCACCTATAAGAGTATCGGCTTAATCGCCCTGACGTACGATATACCGATAGTCATTGGGTACAGCAGGAGGATTGATAACCGATTTTACTTCGAAATCGGGGTGAACCGTATCATTTTCCCGGAAGAGTGGGCCAGAAAAGACAGGCCATTGGAATGGATCACTGCAGAATACACTAAGGCAATTGAGGCATTTGTGCGAGAGGACCCAAGCCAATACTGGTGGCTGCATCGAAGATGGAAGCATCGTCCGAGAAACGAACAGGTAAAACCATAGAATTCAATAGTTTTTTCTTGACGATCAAGCATATAATCAGGTATAAATATATGTAAAGTACTTTAAACCTGTAAAGTAGTTCATCGGTTTGTTTTGAGAGAGGTGATATTCTAAAGTTTTATCTTATTTGTAACGATAAATCACCTATCAAGATTAAAATTCTGTTGTTGTTTACTTCAAAATAACGATTTTACCTCTCAATATAGCTGATTGTTTGCTTTGCAGAAAAGGAGGTGGTTTCGGGTAAATCAACGCAATTCCAGCAAGATGCATTTCATAAAAATGATAAATTAATTTCGTTGTTTCTTTCATTTAACACTAAATTTATAAGGAGAAATGTTATGTCAATTATGCATAGGAAATTCATCCACTTGGTTTCTTGTTTTATTGTACTTGGCCTCGCAGGTAATGTCTCAGCCGAGCTCATCGGCCACTGGGAACTCGACGACGGTTCGGGAGCTATTGCTAAAGACTCTGCTGGGGTTAATGACGGAACGTTAATTGGCGATACAGGATGGACCGCTGGTTTTATAAAGGGTGCATTAGAGTTTGATGGTGACGGTGATTATGTTGATTGTGGGAATGATGAAATTTTCAATCCAACGGGCAGCTTCAGCATCACGTTTTGGGCATTTATTAGAGACTGGAGTTTTGGTTGGGCTCATTGCATGATTAGCAAGGGTGGTGACCAGGATAGAGGCGGCTGGTCAGTGCGAAGGTTCTCAGATGAAACCATAAACTTTACGGCAGCAGACCTTGTGGGAGACGGTTCGGGTAATGAGGGCGAGAATCATAACATAAATGGCACCACGCCACCGTCGTTGAACGAATGGGTACACATTGCCTGCGTGTATGACGTCAATAACATGGCGTACATTTATATTAATGGAGAGGTTGACAGAGAAAGAGCCACTACAGGAACAGTAGCTCCAACTGATGCTAGTTTGTATTTGGGTACTAGAGGCAATACCGCCGGCGACGGACCTGATGGTTGGAGTGCGTCGTTTTACAATGGTTTGCTTGATGATGTGCGTTTCTATGACTATGCATTAAGTGAAGAAGAAATTGCAAAACTTGTAGTTGGTGAGCCTAAAGGACCGGCAACCAATCCAGGTCCTGTAAATGGGACAACATATCTCCTCAGAGATGATGTAATATTGAGCTGGACACCGGGACCATTTGCCGATACCCATGATGTGTACTTCGGAACAGTCTTCGATGATGTGAACAACGCCGATACAAGCAGTCCGCTGCTTGTAAGTCCCGCCCAGGATGTCAACACTTATGATCCCGGTCGTCTCGAATTCGGCCTGACCTACTTCTGGCGGATTGACGAAGTCAATGCTCCACCAGATTCAGCGGTCTATAAAGGCAGTATCTGGAGCTTTACAGTTGAGCCGTTTGCATATCCTATCCCCGGTCAGGACATTACTGCCACAGCTTCAAGTTTTGCAGAAGGTCAGGAGCCGATAAATACCGTAAATAGCTCAGGTCTTGATGCTGATAATCTTCACTCAACTGATACTGGAGCCATGTGGCGCAGCGCTGCGGACGATCCGGGTCCTGTCTGGATTCAATATGAGTTCGACAAGGCTTACAAGCTGCATGAAATGTTGGTATGGAACTATAATGGTTCGTCTACTATCGCTTGGTCCGGCATTAAGGATGTTACCGTAGAACATTCAATCGACGGTACTAATTGGACACAACTAACCAGTGTCACCGAATTTGCCGAGGCACCCGGTGAAGAAGGTTATGCTGCTGATACCATCGTTCCTTTCGATGATATAGCAGTAAAATACGTCAGGATTGTCCCTACAAGCAATTGGAGTAGTGGCAACCTGGCAGACTATGGTTTGAGCGAGGTGCGCTTTACAGCCATACCCGTTTCGGCAAGAGAGCCTAATCCGGCATCCGGAGCAAAGGGTGTTGCTATAAATGTTACTCTTGGCTGGAAGGCCGGTAGAGAAGCTGCTGAACACAGCGTATACTTTAACGCCGACCAGCAGTCTGTAATAGACGGTACTGTGCCCGTTGATACTGTCAGCCAGGTCAACTACAGTCCCTTGTCCCTTGAACTGGGCGATACATACTTCTGGCGTGTCGATGAGGTTAATAACGCCGAAACTCCAACAACCTGGCAAAGTAACACATGGAGCTTCTCGACACAAGAGTCTCTTGTTGTGGAAGATTTCGAGACCTACAACGACATTGAGCAAGGAGAAGAGGGCAGCAACTTGGTCTATGATACGTGGAAAGACGGCTTTGTTGAATCCCCTGCAGTTCCCACCAATGGCTCGACAATAGGTTATTTTATAGGCGCTTCTCTTGAAACCAATATCGTTCATAGTGGCGATCAGTCCGTGCCGCTTTTCTATGATAACACCAGTGTGAGTTCATCAGAGGTTACTGTGAATCCTGTAGATTTGGCAATTGGGCCTGATTGGAGCATAAGAGGTGCTCAGACTTTAGTGTTGTGGTTCTATGGCAATCCGGACAATTCTGTAACTGAGCAGATGTACGTGAGCATTAACGGTACCAAGGCAGCATATACCGGTGATTATGATAATCTCACCAGACAACGGTGGACACAATGGAATATCGATCTCGCATCGCTTGGCGTGAATCAGAGTAATGTATCAACATTTAGCATTGGTTTTGAGAGGACTGGTGCAACCGGCGGTTCAGGTATTGTGTTGATTGATGATATCCGGCTCTATAAATCGGCGCCGCCAGTACCTGTATCAACAGAACCGAGTACTGACGGTTTGGTCGCATATTATACGTTTGAGAACAATGCCCAGGATAGTTCGGGTAACGGCCTTCACGGAACAATTGTTGGAAGTCCAATTTATTTAGAAAGTCTGGCTGGTTTCGGTATAGCAATGCGGTTCGATGGTGTTGATGAATACGTTGATTGTGGCGACAATGCGAGCTTCGATGTCGCCGAAGAGATTACTCTCTCGGTGTGGGTAAACACCTATGACGCCGGCAACAGCCAACATAATCCCTTTGTTGGCAAAGGAGACGAGAGTTATGCGATCAAGCACGCAGCTACTAATAACATAGAGTTTTTCATCTATGACGAAGAATGGCAAACGCTTCAGTTCTCTGTGGACGATTCGTTTAACGGCACCTGGCACCACGTAGCTGGAACCTTTGATGGAAGTCAGCTTAGGTTGTATGTCGATGGTGGATTAGCAGACAGTATGGGTTACACAGGGTCCATAGCATCTACTACGTTTCCGGTCAATATAGGAAGGAACAGTCAGGAAACGGACCGTTTTTACAGGGGTGTCATAGATGAGGTTAGGATATACAACCGAGCTTTATCCGAGGGAGAAATTCTTTACCTTGCGGATCTGTAAGCTCTATAGGGTAATAAAAAGAATATTAAAAACGTAGAATTGTCGTATCAGGAAAATTCAGGGGCTTATGCCAGACAAATTGGTATGAGCCCCATCTTTTTTGTGTTTTTTGTTCCTAATGTGACATTGCGTACATAATAATGTTAATTCCCATCTGAATGGCTTTTTCATAATTTTCTCCCGTCATAAAAAGGAAGGGATATTTCCTGGTTTGATCCAGACTGTTCTAAATGCCCGGTTAATATGAAAAATTCGTAATCGCCAATGTGAAAGTGCGTTCCTTAGGATAGCAAAATGTTTTATGTGTTTGAGAAGGTATGATGATAGGATGTTATTTTTTATCGTATATTGCTTTCTGTAATAAAAAAACTCCTCGGAAATCAGAGAGCAGCAGGGGAGTCACCACTATATACTTTAAACCAGCGATTAGGTTATAGAAAAAACGTTACATATAGTATCAACAATGGCACTTTACTATAGAAATTTGTAATTTTGGATACTTTCGCCCCTGCTTTATGGATGTGGGGGTAATAAAAAAGCAGGGGCTTTTTTATGATTTGCAACGCCTACATTCAACCATGCTTACGGCTGACGGCCGGTTTTTTTAATCTTTTGAGCTCCTGTTGTGCATCATATCAATACTGGCTTGTTCGCAGGGTTTTAAAGATAGAGGTTCATCGAACTGAATTGCCACCTGACACAAGAATGTATTTACCGTCTCTACCCTAAGGACACGGCCCGTGCGAGTGAAACTTGTCATAGCAGAGGAATTATCTTCTTCAGTACGTGGTATGCTAAAGCGAGTGGCCAGTTGTTGGCCCACTTGGGGACAATTTTCGTCTGCATTGCACATAAAAGCCAGACCGCCGCTGGAAACATCAACCATCAGGCCTTCGGATAGGTTTTTTTTGAAATCCTCCGCATACCAGACAGGCCACTGATACTCTAATCTTGCCTCTCTTCTTCTATTTTTGGTGTTACTCATTAAGATTGCTCCCAAAATCTTGTGTTTAAACTGAAGAATCGGCCTATTGAAGGGTTTACTTTAGGAGAATCAACTTCGCACTATTCTATAAATCATCCTATTTTCGTTAAAATCGCCGTTTTGAATCCTTTGTAACACGGTCTTTTAGTTTGACGGGCTTAATTACGTGATATTATCTGAAAAATCGTTAAATAAGTAAAAATCGTTATATTTAGAGTCAAAGGTGGCACATAATTATAGATTGAAATGACACATTTTTAGATCGAAGGAGGCGTGATAGTGTATTGAACATACACTATCATTCAAGCCCCTGCTTTATACTACCCTCTCCTCTGTAAAGCAGGGGCCTTTTTACGGGTCGATGAAAATTATTCACGTTAAAATATATCCGTTTTTACTATTATATCGACTTTTACACAGAAATTCACGTTTTTTTTCTAAAAATACGTAGTTCCCACAATTGACAACATGACCTGGTAAATGCGAATATATTGTAGTTTCGCTTGTGCAAAGCCCCTGCTGTCCACCTTTCCTCCTTCTAGCGGGGGCTTCCTCTTTTATTTACTTTTATTCTCTTGTGTTTAATGATTCACATTCAAGAGCTTTGTAATTCCATAATTTTTTTGTACAAATATGTCATCAACTTGTATCTGTTCACGCTCGATGACAACAGCCGGTCTGTCCAATTCGAACTCAATCACATCATACTTAGATTCCGGAATCAGTTTTTGAGCCGTTTGAATATCTTCCATGGAACTTATCGCAACACCGTTGAACTTACTAACAACCATTTGCCTAAGACCGGTGTAACCAAGATTGTCCGGCGTCGGTATAACATAACTGAGTACTATAATATCCCTTCGTTCATCGGTAGGCTTGAAGGCAGAATCACGATAATAGTGATATAAATGACTTGGTGCCTCACCAGCCATGTCGCGACCAAATTCCATCAGATACTCACGAGTGAGTTTTTGCAAAACAAATCCGGCTGTGGCGATGTATTCCGGTTGCAGGTCAAATTCGTGATACGGTACGAGCATCTCAGAGGCATTAAAGCCCTTAACATCCGTCTGGATTTCTGTTTTTTTGCCGTCACGCCAAACCTCGAACAATATATTTTCACCGACACTCTTGCTGGTAATCAGATAGTCGAATAAGAGATGCTCGTATTTAGGGTGTATAAATCGGCCATAAGAATCAATTGCATTGTCATCAATTTTCAAAATCACGTCATCTCTTTTTAGAATTTTACAGCCGGTCCCAAGGTTATATACGTCCGTTACATAGACGCCATTTTCAAGCATGTCAGGCATCTTTAAAAAGGAGCGCGTAACCGGATTGAGCAGCTCTGAAATTACAAAACCAACTTTACCGAAACCCTTATAACTGCCATCACTTGTACCCTTGAGGAATCTATTAATTGTCTCTGATGGGATAAGACCTACTTCTTTGTCGTTGTTGGACCAGCATGCTATTCCAATAGGCGCTGAGCCAGCGCAGTAAATCTCTCCTGCCTCAGTACTTTGAGATGCGCCTGCAACGACATAGCGCAGATATTGTGCATGTGATGTTCGTGTCCTTAGCACGCTCACACGGTCGAGATAGCCTCTTCCGTTATACAGACGGTTGTCCGATGAGAGCCAGTAGCAATCAACTTCTGACCCTTTTTGATACTCTTCATTGAATATTAATGGTTTAAGAGGTTTACTCAATTCATTCGGATCCAGTTGGATCAGGCAAAGATTCGCCTCGTAGTCAACAACTATAAGCTTTGCCCCAACAAAATCATTTTGGCCATATCGAAGAGCTTTCAAAAATGTATGGTTTGCAACACTCTCGGCAGTAGTAACAACCTTATACTGGCCAACTGCACAGGCACACACCCAGCTCTCAGATAAATTCCTTTGCTTCCAAGGTTCGCTTTGATTGTAGCTCTGTTTAGAAGTTTCCAGGTAAACAACAGAATCTCTCATTTCCTCAGTCAAATCGGACCGACTGCTACTAAGCATGTCTGCACGTGAGCAGGAACCATAAGCCACACCAAGCATAACCGCTATAAAAATCATCCTTTTCTTCATGATTTTGTCTCCAGACGAACCTCAGCAGGAATATTATATTTCTCGAGTATAGGTTGATGTCTTCGTCGGGCAGTTTCGGAATCAAGGCGCAAAATATTATTGTTACCCAGAAATCTTATTGTATAGAATGAATCAGTTGATTGTTTGAAAGCATTAAGAACGTCATCAAGGCTGTGAATATTAATTCCATTTACGCTCTCAACAACCTGGTTCTTGAACTCATAGGCATAAGCATTAACCTCATCAGACATTACTGCTGAAAGAACAACGTACTCTTTTCGTTGTCGGTCCTTATTAAGATACACCGAATGAGCGAATAAATATCGCAGGTAAAAGGGTATTTCCTGTGGCCAATGCGGCCCCCAGGTCTCGAGGAAGTTTCGCGTCGCAGGTACGAATACTAAACCTGCAAAGCACACATAAGGAGGTGGGCGATCATATTGGCGGACCTGTTCGAAAACCGGTTTATTCAATGCTATGGTTGCTGTTGTTTCTTTGAGATTACCCTTGCGGTAGAAAGTTAGTTGCAACGTTTCCCCAATTTGTTTGGATTCAACAGCCTCGGAGATAAACAATCTCAGACCATATATTTGAATCATTCCGTCGTTATCAATATTGTAGTTATCGATTTTAGTCACAACGTCACCCGGCTGAAGAAAGGATTCTACGGATGAATGCATGATTGTGCCAATTACCACGATACCATCCTCATTTGGGGGGACCTTGAGGTAATCTCTATAGCTCGAATTGTGCAAACCCGGATAAAACATCGCGCCCATAGAACCAAAACCATCATATTTGCCGTCATCGATATCTGTTAAGAAATGCTTAATTACGGTAGTAGGAATCATATAGCCGATATTTTCAGCTTCCCGCAAGCCCTGGAAAGCGACTCCGACAACCTTACCGTTCTGTATTACAGGTCCGCCACTATTGCCCGGATTAATCGCCGCATCAGTTTGAATAACCAGGTGACTGTCTGCTGCGCTGTGAGCATATGTATCTGTTTCTATTCGGGAAATAACACCT
This sequence comes from uncultured Pirellulales bacterium, assembly GCA_964569935.1. Classification (GTDB taxonomy): domain Bacteria; phylum Planctomycetota; class Phycisphaerae; order Sedimentisphaerales; family Anaerobacaceae; genus JAFGPS01. The sequence continues at coordinate 868 of CAZMWN010000125.1, read as the reverse complement.
TCTGTTACGGAAATACGGTCACCACCAATGGGGAATCCATACGTAGAGACAGTGCTGTTTACTTTTGGAATTCCCGCCAGTTCCAGGGCATCGGTTCCCTCAAAGAAACTCTTATCGTCCACAGTAAGAATGGCCAGGTCACAGTCGTGGCCTACAAATACAATCCTTGCCGGATAGCGTTTGGCAACATTTTCCTTTCTTACCTCAACATACCTGCAGTTACCTACATTATGAGCGTTGGTGAGAATCCTATCACCGGAGATTATAAAACCAGAGCCTGCGCTCTTAGCCATATCTTCTCTATTCCAGGGAGTTACATAATCGAAGTCTTGCCTGAGACTCCTTATAAGGATTACCGATTTATCCGGAGCCTGCAATCCGATACCTTCGGATGCACTTATGTTGTTACTTACTGTTAATACAGCAAGTATTACTGTTAATAACCACTTCTGATAATGCATGGCCGGAAACTCCCTTAAAGTAATAAGTTGCCTTGCTGACAATGACACAGAAACGATGTATGTGTCCGACAACATATTAGGCTGTTGCCCCAGAGATTGGAAGAATATTTTATGGATAACACTACCAAATTTTTCGAATGGACTGCTCTTGCGTATTGAACGGGTTTATAGAAGAATTGGTGAGTTAAAATGATAGAACAGGCTCCAATTTACCTTAATTTTCTTGCAACACAGCCCTGTTTTTTATAAAGTAGCGAAACATTTATAAGATATGTTTTATTTGGCTATAATATAAGATATAAAAGAAGACTTTACGTAGTAGAGTTAATTTCTATAAATTAGAAAACAAATTAGGGCCCGTAGCTCAGCGGTTAGAGCAGTGGACTCATAATCCATTGGTCGAAGGT
>CAZMWN010000124.1:1787-9758 GCA_964569935.1 uncultured Pirellulales bacterium | reverse complement strand
CGAGGACGGCCAGAAGATGAGCAAGTCACGCGGTAACGTGGTCAATCCGGATAAAGTTATCGCCGATTACGGAGCCGATTCGATGCGGCTTTATGAAATGTTCATGGGGCCATTGGAGGCCATCAAGCCCTGGAACATGCAGGGAGTCGAAGGTGTGCATCGGTTCCTGCAGAGGCTCTGGCGGGCGGTGATTGAGAAGGAGACCGGCGAAATTGACAACGCAGTAAAAGAGGCACAAACTGATGAGGCGACACTTAGATTACTGAACCAGACAATAAAGAAAGTCGGTGACGATATCGAGAGTTTTGGTTTCAATACAGCGATCAGTGCTATGATGATTTTCGTCAATCATCTGGTTAAACTTTCAGTCATTCCTAAAGAAATGGTTGAGAAACTTGTTCTGATCCTTTCTCCCTTTGCTCCTCATATTGCAGAGGAACTCTGGGAGAAGTTCGGTCATAGCGAAAGCCTGGCTTATGAGAGTTGGCCCGAATATGATAAGCAGCTTATCCAGGAAAAAGAAATTGAATTGGCCATCCAGGTCAACGGCAAAATAAAGGATAAAATAGTCGTACCTGCCGATGCTGACGAGGAACAGATAAAGCAAAAGGCCTTAAGCAGTGACAAAGTAATCGCAGCTATGGCCGGTCGGGAACCGAAAAAGGTCATCGTCATTAAGTCCCGCTTAGTTAATATTGTGGTATAAATGTATACCGAAATAGAAGCAAAACTAAAAGTCGATTCACTGCAGGAAATAGAGAATAAGCTCAAGAAGCTCGATGCTGAATTTGTAGCCGAGCAATTGCAGACGGACACTCTTTTTGATGATTCAAACGCGACCTTGACCAATACCGACCGGTGTCTTCGTTTACGCCAACAGGTTGTTGATGAGGACACGAGATTTTTTTTGACTTATAAAGGAGCTAAAGAAGAAAGCAACTATAAAAAGAGGCAGGAAATAGAGATTGAAGTCAATGACGCCGATTCGACAGAGAAACTCCTGTCGGAGTTGGGATATGAACGAAAATTGTCCGTTGAAAAAAAGCGTCGTCTCTGGCGGTTTGGTGAATGCGAAGTTGCTTTAGACCGGTTACAGATGTTAGGTGATTTTGTGGAAATAGAAGGACCGAATGACGAAAAAATTAACCAGGTTCAAAAGAGCTTGGGACTGGAAGACTTGCCGCATATCCCAAAAAGCTATGCCTCCATGATTATGGAAAAACTTCAACGAATGAGAAAGGAACAAAAAGGAATATAGTCCTTATGCACTTATGACTTGTTCCTTTTTATGCTTATATGAAACCAGATGATGGTTACATTGCCTATATTGTAAATCCCAAATCCGGTGCCACCTTTACTAAAACGATGGGACACCAATTTGAGAGATACCTCATAAAAAGCGGATATGAGGTCAGAGGAAGTCTGACTACTTCTCTGGCACATGCCTGTGAACTGGCTACAGATGCAGCGGTTGACTATGATTGTGCGATGGTTATCGTCGCCGGTGGTGACGGTACTGTTAGAGAAGTGGCACACGGCCTGGAAGGCAGTGACAAGCCAGTACTGATAATGCCGTGTGGAACGGAAAATCTGCTGGCAAATGAATTAGGCTTTGACGAAAAATTAAAAACTTTAATAAGGATCTTTGAAGCGGGATACATCCGGCCTCTGGATCTGGGCAGTGTCAACGGGAGATGCTTCACCTCTATAGCAGGCTTCGGATTCGATGGTGAGGTGGTAAAACGAGTTAGCGAGCAGCGGGATGGACATATTAATCACTTTGATTACTTCTGGCCTATCTGGAGAACATTCTGGGGTTATGAGTTTGCCCCGATGAGAGTTCAAGTTGACGGTGAAGAGATTTACGATGGACCGGGACTTGTTTTTGTTGGAAACATTTCAAGATATGCTGTGGGTCTGCAAATTTTGCATTATGCTGATTTCAGTGACGGCCTATTGGATGTCTGTATTTATAAATGTGCGTCCCGGCTCCATCTGGTCAAGCATTCGCTCATGACGGTATTGAAACACCACGCCAACTGCCGGGATGTTATCTATCGTCAGGGCAAAAACATTGCTATAAGTTCTGATGTTGATCGCATAAGAACCGAAATTGACGGCGACCCTGGCCCGGCTTTGCCTGTCCAAATCAACGTGATACCTCATGCAGTTAATTGCATCGTACCCGAAGGCGCCAAACCAGCAGGTATTAGAACGAGAATTATCAGGGCAATAGGATAAATATTGATAATAATGTAGGATTTAAAATATGGGTAAAGGTGATTTCACAATTGGTGAAGTGAAAATTGGTTTGGATGTGCCTTTATTTTTAATGGCCGGCCCTTGCGTTATTGAAAGTAAAGATTTGTGCCTGGATATTGCCGACAGACTTCTGGATATTGGTAACAGTATCGGCGTCGGAATTATTTTCAAAGCCAGTTTTGACAAAGCCAACCGTTCCAGCATATCCAGCTTTCGTGGGCCGGGCTTGGAAAAAGGACTGGAGATTCTCGCGGAAGTTCATCGGAAAACTAATCTGCCAGTTATGACCGATGTCCACGAGCCGGCACAGGCCGCCGTGGCCGCTGAGGTTGTTGATTGTCTCCAGGTGCCGGCTTTTCTATGCAGGCAGACTGATTTACTCAGTGCCTGCGCCCGGACGGGGAAGCCTGTCAATGTTAAAAAGGGCCAGTTTCTTTCACCCGGCGAGATGAAAAATGTGGTTGAGAAAATCCGTGCCTACGGCAACGAAAAAATATTGCTTACCGAAAGGGGCACATTTTTCGGCTATAACCGTCTTGTCAATGACATGACCGCTATTGAGGCGATGAAGCAATTGGGCTGTCCGGTTGTTTTTGACGCGACCCATAGTACCCAGCAGCCCGGCGGGCTCGGCAACGCCAGTGCAGGCAGACGGGAAACAGCTCCTGTACTTGCTAAAGCAGCAATTGCCGTCGGTGCTAACGGTCTTTTTATCGAAGTTCATACCAAACCTAAAAAAGCAAAATCTGATGCCGCCTGCATTATGCCGATAGACTGGCTCGAAGATTTGCTGAAAATCTGTAAGGGAATTTTTGAGCTTGTAAGAAGTTAACTTAATAGGTTTTTCCGAAGGGGTCGGTTACTTGACTGATGAAAAAAAATATTTTTACGGCCCTGTTTCTTCCCGAAGACTGGGAAGGAGTTTCGGTGTTGATATTGTGCCATTTAAAGTCTGCACGCTCGATTGCATCTATTGCCAGCTCGGCAAAACGATTGAAAAAACTATTCAGCGAAAGCCGTATGTGCCGGTCGAGCCGATTATTGCCGAATTGAAAGAGACATTGAAAAAAGGCCTGGAAACCGATTATATCACTATTGCCGGTTCCGGTGAGCCTACGCTGAATTCGCTGCTCGGTGAAATTATTGACCGGATAAAAAAAAATACAAATATACCGGTGGCCATAGTAACCAACGGCACTCTCTTATATATGACTAATGTGCGAGCGGAATGTGCAAAGGCTGATGTTGTATTGCCTTCGCTTGATGCCGGTGACGAGCAGACTTTTCGGAAAATAAATCGTCCACATCAGGATATTAGTATTGAGAAGCACATTTCGGGATTGTGCGAATTTAGAAACGAGTACACCGGCCGGATATGGCTTGAGGTTTTTTTAGTTGATTCGGTAAATACCGATTCCGAGCAAATTGCGAAAATCAGTGCTATTATCCAGCGCATTCGTCCCGATAAGGTCCAGCTCAACACCGCCATTCGCCCGACGGCGGAGACGGACATCAGGAGATTGAATGCTCGTAAACTCCAGGCTATTGCTGATAGATTGGGCGAGAACTGCGAGATTATATCCGATTATCCCGGCGGTCAATTTGAGGGTACCGAAGATGACGTATTTGGGCCGCATTCGGAAGTAAAAAATAAAACTGAAACCCTGTTTTCAATGCTGAAACGCAGGCCTTGTTCGCTGGAGGATATATGCTCGGCTATGGGCATCGGCCCCAATGAGGCACTCAAATATGTCACTATCCTTCAACAAAAAGGGGCTATTGATTCCGAGCAAAAGGGGGGAAAGACCTTTTTCAAGGTTCTGTCCTGATATCTGAAAAGTCATCGACCCACATGGAGAGTTGGATTTGCCGCTGCGACGGGACACATTCTTCATGCTGTAAATTTATCAAAAAATTTCACGTCAATTTGCATCTATTCTCATTCAATTTGTAAAGCCTGAACCCGTATTGGCCGATAAAAGCCTTGTAACGTTTTCCGGAGCGTTAATATTATCGCAAGCACTTAAGGGAAGTGAAGTATGTATTTGGGTTTTTTAGTCAAGTTTCCAATGGGCCGATATTTAACGGCCGTTTTATTTGACAGCAATGGATAGTATGAAACAACAACTGATTTTACATAAAGGAGCAGAGAAGTTCATATTTCGTTACGAAAACGGAAGTGAAGATGAATTGTTGGACGCCCTGATTGATCAGGCCAAGGATAATCGAACAAGCTTTGATTGGTTTGATGCGGCAGTGCTTAGTTTCAAACTAACACAGTTACTTGTTGGCCGGGCGGACGAACTCTTGGGAGAAAACAAAGATCATCAGTTTAATGTTAATTAGTTTCCAATGGGATCCGCATTGTCGGAAAAGACGAGTGACGTTGTAGTTTTGAAAAAAAGAGAACCTTAATAAAGCAGGTATATTATGATGGAAGAAAGCACTGTTATCCAGAAGTTTTTAGATTACTTGAAATATGAAAGGCGTTTTTCAGAGCACACAGCGAAATGCTACGGCGCCGACCTGATGCAGTTTTGTGAGTTTCTATACGGCTCTTCCGAAGGCGGCCAGTCCGAGGGCGAATCGACTTCGTTCGATCATGACCATGGTGGCCCGGCTACGGCGGTGGCGACAAAGGTCGATATTAGAATCGACCAGTTGCTTATCTCGGCTCACACAGATTCCATAAGGGCGTATCTTGCTTTTCTCAATGAAAAGGATTACTCGAAAGCGACGATAGCACGCAAGCTGGCAACGCTGCGAAGCTTCTATAAATTTCTTGTAAAAAGAAACCATGTCAGCGCCAATCCTGTAACGGCTGTCAGGACGCCGAAGCAGGATAAAAAGCTGCCGAAGTTTCTCGAATATGAAGAAGTAAAGAGACTGCTCGAAACGCCGCCTATGAATACATGGCTCGGAGCAAGGGACAGGGCCATCCTGGAAACACTATACAGCACCGGCATAAGAGTGAGCGAGCTTGTCGCTCTGAATATGGACGATATCGATTTCCTCGGCGAGGTCGTGCATGTCAGAGGCAAGGGCAAAAAGGAAAGAATCGCGCCTATCGGAGCATCCGCCCTTCAGACTATCCAGCATTATATGGAGTTCAGGAATAAGCGGGCGCAGAACAATAACAATTTCGACTCGAAGGTTCTTTTTGTGAATAAGCACGGCCGACGGTTGAGTACTCGCAGCGTCCGCCGAAAGATGGATAAATACTTGAAGATGTCGGGCCTTGACCCGGCTATCAGCCCGCATACACTGCGTCATAGTTTTGCAACGCACATGCTCAATAACGGTGCTGATTTAAGGAGCGTTCAGGAGCTGCTCGGCCATCAGTCACTATCGACAACACAGGTTTACACGCACCTGACGACAACAAGACTCAAGGAGGTCTATGAAAACGCCCATCCCCGAAACAGTGGGCACGATACAAATCCCCTGAAGAACTAACCGATTGTAATGGTTCACCATAACAGTAAACCCCCGTGACCATCCGGGGGTTTTTTTATGTAGTATTAGTCATTGCGAGCGCAGCGCGGCAATCTATTTACAAAATGTCATTGCGAGACTTGTAGGGTGGCGGCTCCCTTGGGGATGCCTAACGTTATTGCCCCACCAATTCAATGTCATTCCTGTTCAGCTTGCCCTGAGCATAACCGAACGGATCGAACGATAGGAAATTTTTACGTTCTATATTCCTCCGTGTGTTTTTTACATAACCAGCGGTATGTATTATCCTGCATTCTTACTCGTGTAAGCTCGCCCCACTTCCGAGCTTTATAATTCTTCGGCGCTATTTCCGAAAGAAGTTCTGCCAGCTGCATTCTCAAAATGCGTTTTTCATCTTCGCTGCTTAATTGCCGAAAGTCATAATTGATTCCATAACCTACTCTTCTTTCTACCAGTCGACCAGATTCAACACTGATACCTGATTCTGCATCACCTTCTATTTCCAGATGTCCGGCAAGTTCTTTCATGAATTCTGCATGATTTTCAATCGCGTCAAAAATTTCAGGTTTAACGGCCAATGGCAGGCCCGCACAGGCGATCTGGATTCCTGCTGAGAGGACTTTTACTGCCAGTGATAATTTTGGTGCTATCTTTACCCACCACTCTTTGGGCTTTCTAAATGGAGTACTATAATCTATTGGGTGAACACTTCCTTCCCATTCACAAAACGGCCTAAGTATATACTCCTTTTCAAACCAATTCTTCGGATTGAATTTACTTCCATCAACAGGTTCTATCGAAACAACTGCAGGGGCAGAATTGAAATCGCGATTGTCCAACATCTCATTCATCAATCGAATATGGTCGCGTATCTTCAAATCCACTTCTTGTCGTAACTTTGCAGGTAATGTTTTCTGCCTCCGATGGATCTCTACAACTTCATTATATACTTTGTCAATCCATATCAACGAAGACATCACATCTCCTGCTAAGTCTTTTGCCCATTCCGGTTTTTTATCTAACTGATCTCTTAATTCCTTGACCGTAATTGCAGCTTCGCCAAATGTGCTGAATCCAAACACCAATTTTTTTGGATTCACAACATGCCAGCCTCTCTCACAGTCAATCTCATTCTTATTCCTTGACAAAGCGAATAATATTCGTTTTTCCGGATGTACACCTGCACATTGTTGCTCCTGTTCCTCAAATTTTACACATCCATACCTGCGTTCCGACTTCAATCCCTCAAAGAATTCGAAGACTGCTTTCGCAAAGCCATGTAACTGCTCTATCATATTCTGTGGAAAAGCAGCCCGCACTTGAATCCGTAGAATTCTGTTATTATGGTCGAATTCGCATAGTGCCTCGCTTGTGTACTCTCCTTCACCGCTGCGTAGGAAAACGCCGTTTCGCCAGTACACGCCTTTGGGCATTGTTTCAGTTTTGGCAATCATGTGGTGAGTTTTTACAATAAACCTGCTCATAAGCCCGTAAGGTGGACAAGTAATCAGTTTATATTCGATTCGTCTTTCTTTTGCTGCCTTTATATTGCTCCATGGTATTTCTGGTTTTGCATCTCCAAACCAAAGCGGCACTAAACAACCTGCTTTGTCCTCCATGTCATAGCACAGTTCGAATCCCTTCATACAATTGTGAAATGTCGGATACAAACCTGCATAGTTTTTGTCCCAAATCTGGCGCATTAATTCGTGACTAATCTCACCGTGGTCATCCTCAAGTTGCTCGTTCTCCATGACTAGACTGATTGCCTTGGTCAGCCACTGCGGATTCAGTACAATAAAATCTTCAAGCTCGGGTGAATCCTTAAACTGTGTAATCATACCCAGTTTGGACATTTGTACTGCTGCTTCTTCAAAGCCATCCTCGCTGATTCCACTGTCTCTGAATATCTTGTACAGCTCTGCTCTGCTGACATGAGCGTCCTTCTTACTTGCTTCTAATGTCTTTTCCTCTGCAATAGCATAAGTTTCCGGCCATTCCAAGCCCATGACCTTCATATCTGCTGCGGTAGCTTTAATCTCACAAGCTAATCCTTCAATACCCTTACCGCTTTGACATCCAACTACAAAATACCAATTATTTCCCTGAAGAAGATCTCTGTATTCCTGCTTGAGCTTGTCCAGCGGCCAAGAGGGCATCGTATCCTCACATTCACTGGCTACCAATATCACCCGGCTCTCTGGCGCCCGCGCCCTTATCGTATCGAGCCAGTATTCGGCACGTTCCATTCTG
>CAZMWN010000124.1:0-1777 GCA_964569935.1 uncultured Pirellulales bacterium | reverse complement strand
ACGTCCATTGATAACGAGAAGATATAACGATTTTTCCGTTAGAAAGAATTGGTGCGATTGATGGTTTATCTCCTGTCCCTCGAAGTCCCAGATATTGAGAGTAATCTTTTTTTCCTTGTCATTTGGAAATTTAGGATTTTCAAACGTCCAGGGCACTACCTCTACGCCTGGTGTTCTTACTTGGTGCTGGAAGGGAATATCTCTTAGCGCACGCGAGACACATGTTTTGCCCTCACCGCCGTCACCTAAGATGAGTAATTTTGCCTCATAGCGTTTCTTGGCACCTTTTGCTAATTCCCGCAGATAGGCCAATATTGCTTGTGTGCCTTGTTTGACAACCTTCAGAGGAGGCGACGTCAGGTTTTCATTTTCACCTAAAGCCAGCGACCGAAGATTTGTCAGCTTCCCTATCTCCGGCGGGACACTTGTCAGTTGATTATTGTTTAACCGGAGCCCCTGCAGATTTTTCAGCTTTCCTATCTCCGGCGGGAGACTTCTCAGATGATTGCTGGATAAATAGAGGTATGTGAGATTTTTCAGCTTTCCTATCTCCGGCGGGAGACTTCTCAGTTGATTGCCAGTTAATAAGAGGATATTGAGATTTTTCAGCTTTCCTATCTCCGGCGGGAGACTTCTCAATTTATTGCCGGATAAATCGAGCTGCTGCAGATTTGTCAGCTGGCCTATCTCCGGCGGGAGACTTCTCAGTTGATTGCCGGATAATAAGAAGATATTGAGATTTTTCAGCTTTCCTATCTCCGGCGGGAGACTTCTCAGATGATTGCGGGATAAATCAAGCTGCTGCAGGTTTGTCAATTGCCCTATTTGCTTTGGGACTCTGGTCAGTTTATTTTGGTATAAATAGAGCCTCTGCAGATTTGCCAACTGCCCTAATTGCTCCGGGACACTGGTCAGTTGATTGTTGTCTAAATAGAGGTGCGTGAGATTTGTCAGCTTACCTATCTCCGGGGGGACACTGGTAAGTTGATTGTTGGATAAATAGAGGTACTTGAGATTTGTCAGCTTTCCTATCTCGTCGGGAAGTGATTTTATCTTTTTGTAAGACAATTTAAGCGTTGCTTTTTCTTCGACTACTTTTTCGATTATTTCAAGCAATTCTTTCTGATCCATCTTTTATCCTTGGACTCAATGCTATGAAATTCCTTAAACATTTCGCAGAGCTGGTGCTGTTATTCTATCCCTGATGTACCGCAAGACCGCGGCTTTATTATAATTGAATTATAATCAGAAGTGAATTAGTTAATTTGAGAAATGGAGAATTAGGCTCAATCTCTGAACGATTAATCAACTCAAGGAAATTTTACGATTCGCTGGCCAGATGCTTCACTTTCGGTTCTCCATATGGAGTCCCAGGGACAGCATGACAGAAGTGTAGATTCCTGCTTTCGCAGGAATGACAAGCATCGAGAATCAATCTGCCAATCACGAATCACAAACCACGAAACACAAATCACGAGTTCCGAGTAAAGGACAATTTCGGATAAATATGGGGATTTTGCTTGCAAATCGATTGTTTTCAGATAGAATATGAAATTCCCGTAAGGGACGCCTAAGGCGGACCTATGGAGGGTTCGTAGCGAGAAGCGGAGTAAGCAAATTCATCCCTTGGGGATAAAAATTCATAGAGTTAATTAGTGAATTAGTTCACACCTTGGGGGTAAATAAGTAAATGAGTGAAAGAGTAAATGAGGAAAAACATGCACTCATTAACACATATACACATCAACTCATATACTCGATTTGTTCGACAACTGTA
>CAZMWN010000123.1:0-9787 GCA_964569935.1 uncultured Pirellulales bacterium | reverse complement strand
CCGGCCGCAGGTTCGCCTTTCTGTTATCCAGTCCGTTATGATTTATATGGTCGCACATCACGCCGTCGGTTAGTCCCAGAACGACACGGTGCATCCAGATATTCTTTCCCCGTCTGGCCTCTGATTTTCGGCCGATGCGAACCGCATAAAAAGTCTCTCTACCTCGAAGGGCATGCCAGTTGTATTTGTTTAGTGTCTCGTAATCTTCGGAATCGACTATTGCGAACTTGCCCTTTGTAAGCGGAATTCGCCGAAAGGCGTAGCCGTAGCGCAACCGCCGATACAGAAGCAAAAGAAATAATATCGGCCGATCCAGCCGGCTCGGAATATCAATAATCACTCTGACTTCAACCCCCATCCGCTGAAATATCAAATATTAAATACAAAAAAGCAAAATGACATATCAAAGTTAAAAAATATAGCTTGCAGAAAAAACGGTGATTGCTTTAGCTGATACGCTGGTTTTTGATTTTTACACCCCTAAGGGTAAATTTTATTTTTTAGATTTAAATTTTGATTTTTTATTTTCATCTTTCGAACGGCCGAAAGACGCGCCCCCATAATTGGAGCTACTTGCGCATTTGATGCGAAAAAAAGTATGTTTCTAAACGGGGCCGGGAGCGTAAGCGACCGGTAGGAAACAACTTAAAAAAATCTTCAAAATTTCCATTTTTGTTCCCAGCTATGTGCGCAAATGATGCGAAAATAACCGCGGATTTTACGGATTTAGGCTGGATACTTGATACTGGATTCTCGACGATAAACAAAACTCGCCGAGTGAATCAGCGGGCTAAATATTACGATTTCTGTATCCCGGATACCGCCTACTGTATTTTGATTTTAGGCTTTTTCCCTGTACAATTCCTGCCCGGATTGTTAGATTTTCTATCAGATGAAGCGAATATAGGGAAATGTACCAGATGAATTAAATGCGGTTGATTTATTTTAGATTGTTGTGATAAATGAAGCTATGTTCTAAAAAACCGATTTCACCTTTTCTATGGGCATACTTGTTCGGATGTTATGCCCATGAAGCAACTTTCATTCTCCTAAAGATTCTGGTCGAACCTTCAAATAATCTTAGCATTGATTATCTTTTTACTCTGATAATTGCACCGGTCTTTGTTCCACTCCACCTTTTGGTTGTAGGTTTTTCCACGCTTGCCGGTGCGAATAGGGGAGGTTGGGACAGATTCAATACAACTTCATCGGCAGCTCTTGTGATTGCATTTACTGTTTGTTATATGCTCATACGTCACCGTCGAACAAAACGTATCGATCAGACCGAATGAGAAAAAATGATTATAGTCAATATAACGATAGCTTGTTTGTTTCAACAGAGAACGTTAAGTGGCAAAAAGCAGAATGAAGTAGCTACTAAAAAGTCGATTAGCGGATTAGAAAATTAGAGGATTTACCCCGTGAGGCAGGCCAGAGGCCGTCATCTCATGGGATTTACCCCATGAGATACGATAAAATTTATCTAACGGGGTAAAAATACGTAATTACCACAATTGCCAAAGCACACATAAACCTTGTATGATTTCTTAGCTACATATGACATACGAATGACGCTACTTGCACGTTTGCAGTTAGATTCAGCGAATATCAATCAGATGCGCAAGATGGTCTTATTCCGTGAGACTAAATTGCTAATATAAAGTACTGTAGTATGTTAGGAACTTGAAGAAATGACTACGAGTCTTTCGAATACATATGAAAAAGTTAAACCAAGTATAGTTGCTTTTACTAAAAAATATATGATAGCAACTAATTCTAACAAACTAACTGAAGCTCAAATTTCATTCCCTCCGGTACTTGGCACCGGCTTTATTATAAATGAAAATGGAATTATTGTTACAAATGATCATATAGCCGAACAGTTGAAAAAAAACATCAACCTCCCATTTACACCGAAAAATGAATGTATTCACTCAGCGACCATGTTTAAAATTACAAATAAGGGTCTCGCACAAATCCCACTTGACATATTAGAAATTTACCAACGTAAAAGTTTTAAAACAGACAAAATATATTTCGAACCAGAAAAACCGGACATTGCGTTTGTTTTAGTAAAAGTTAAAGGATTACCTGCCTTAGAACTGGATACTAAGGCACAGCAGGAAGGAATTGAAGTCGCCTCGGCCGGATATCCAATAGGAATAGATGCCCCTGTTGCACAGGGCTGGTTACAGCAAATAACCCCAACTTTGCAAAAGGGTATAATTAGTGTAGTTTTTCCTTTTCAACAAGCTTTCCCACATGCCTATGCTATAAATATTATGGTACAAAGTGGAGCAAGCGGTTCACCTGTCTTCCTGCCTGAAAATGGAAAAGTAATCGGTATTATAAATAACAGTTTAAATGAATATATAATTAGCGACAATAATAACTTCTATAATATTCCTGCACATATTAGCTATGTTATACCTTCATATCATATATACAATTTTTACAAAGACGTTAAAGCAGAAGGTGGTTTTGAATTACCCAATGATACTCAAACTCTTGATGATTTATTTGCTAATAAAAAGCAAAAATTAGTACTTCCTCACGAATCATCGTGCAAAATAACTAAAATTGATTTATAAGAAAACCGGTAACAGTGTCACCTATTAACGGCGGTGAATCAGTTAATTAGCGGATTAGAAAATCCGTTGATTGGCGAATCTCCCTAAGGGATCGCTAACACAATTGTCTTCCAGACAATCGAAGGAGTGTAGAAAATGAAGAAAATGGCGATTCGATTAGTCATTGTCTGCATAGTACATATTCTGATTTTTGAGGGCGTTTGCCAGATATCCGTTTATTGCCAGCGTGAATCGACAGAAGAATTTATAACACTGTTCTTTAACTTTCTTTTTTTTGCGATACTTTTAACTTGGGCTGTCCTTCCGGGATTCAGGAAAATCAATAATATAGCCCTGAGATTTGTAGTCAAAGCCGTTGTTTTTATCCTGCTGTTTGTTTGTATGCAAGCGGCCGATTACTTCTACTTCTGGCATCTTCGTCCGAATCTGGGTTTGTACAAAGAACCTGCCTGGGTTTCAAAGTATCCAACATTTCAAAAACAGACCAGAGAAAAAATTAAAGCAAATATGTGGACATCATCGGATGAATCAGAAGAATCGCAGGAATAACAACCCGCTCGAAAGATATTGATTTTGTCTGAATTTCCATGTTTGGGGTCTAAAATCAAGCCCTGATTTTTGAAACATATCTCCGTATAATAAGCGATCTTAAAAAATACAACCACATGATTTTTTGCGCAGACAAATACTTGTAAAAGACTGCAGATAGCAGTAAGCTTGAAATGCAAAACCCGGAATTTTTACCGGAACAATTACATCTGAAAAGTTTGAGGAGTACCGATACTTTTTTAGAAAGGTAAATCAAATGTATAACCGCAAGTATATCGACAGTATGTATTTAATTCTTACTTTGGTTCTTACAGTTTTTTCCAATTCAATATTTGCCAAATCGCCGGTCGTCTCAGTGAATGTGGATGCCACAAAGCCGGGCAAGCCGCTCAAGCATGTCTGGCAGTATTACGGCTACGACGAGTGCAATTATACAACCACTGCCGACTGCATCGATTTGATGAAGACGGTAGCACAAATTAATCCCGAGCCGGTCTATCTGCGCCAGCATTTTCTACTCAACAGCGGCGACGGCACTGCAACTTTGAAATGGGGCTCGACAAATGTCTATACCGAAAACGCCGACGGCGAGCCAGTCTATAACTGGAAAATCATGGATGGAATATTCGACGCCGTCATTGCATCCGGCTGCCGACCGCTCGTGGAAATTGGATTTATGCCGAAGGACCTTTCCGTCAAACCGGATCCGTACCGACCGCCAAAGCCGTTCGGACCGAATGAAGGAATGGGAGTATTTTTCCCGCCGAAAGATTATGAGAAATGGGCCGAGCTTATCCGCCGGTGGGCACGTCACGCAAAGGGCCGGTACGACAACGTCGAAGAAATATGGCTGTGGGAGCTTTGGAATGAGCCGGATATTTTCTATTTCCAGGGAAGCTACGAAGATTACGTCAAGCTCTTCGAATATACCGAGCAGGCCATCCACGAAGTCATGCCCGAAGCGCAGCTCGGCGGCCCTCATACCGCAGGTGTCGGCAGATTTATGCGGAACTTTCTCAGGCACTGTGCCGGCGGAAAAAATTCGTTGACCGGAAAGACCGGCACGCGGCTCGACTACATCGGCTTTCACGCCAAAGGCGGAATCGTATTCAGGGACAACCACGTGGAAATGAGTATGCGCGGCCAGCTTGAAAAACACCTCAGGGGATTTGCCATGGTGGCGGACTTTCCCGAGTTCAAAAACACGCCCATCATAATCGGTGAGGCGGACCCGGACGGGGCGGCGGCAATGCCGGCTTCGAAATCTCCCGAGCGAGGGTACAGGAATGTCCCCGCCTACGGTTCTTATGTGGCGGCGATGATGAAATACAGCCTGGACTTGGCCGAGCGCGAAGGTGTCAACCTCAAAGGCGTGCTCTCCTGGGCCTTCATGTTCGACGGTATGCCGTGGTTCGACGGCTATCGCACGCTGGCTACCAACGGCGTGCACAAACCTGTCCTGAACGCCTTTAAAATGTTAGGACAATTAAAGGGAAATCAACTGCCGCTGACAAGTGACGGCGCAGTGCCGGTGGACGAGATACTTAAATCGAGCGTTCGCGAACGGCCGGACATAAATGGAATGGCCGTCGCAGACGGCCAGGTGATAAAAATCTTACTCTGGAATTACCACGATATTCTCATCCCGGTAAAACCCGCCTTGGCGCATTTGAAGGTACAACTGCCGGCAGATTATTTCTCAAATACAACTATTGAGACTGTTCGGGTGACACATTACCGAATCGACGATACACACAGCAACACTTATGCGAAGTGGTTGGAATTGGGTAGCCCGCAGAATCCCACTCCGGCAATGCTTGCCCAGCTCAAAGAGGCCATGCAACTTCAACTGCTCGAACCGGCGATGATCATAGACGTTAACGATAATGAAGTAATGCTTCACTTTGAGCTGCCGCGTTCCGCGCTTTCTCTTATCATCCTGGAAAAGCCCAAGGCATAAAGCAATTTATGGCATAATCCTCTGTGCTCCTTCGACTATGCTCAGGACATGACGCGTCAATCGTCCATCATCCCTCGTCTATCGAATATCGTATGCCATCAAGGTATCGCCGTGGCGGATGTACAATCGCCCCCCGGCAATCGTCGGATGTGCCCAGTGCTCGTCGGTTCCCATAGTCACGGCAAACTTGCTCACCGGAGTGCACTTCTGTGGATCGGGCTTGACCAGATACATTGTCCCATCTTCGGCGTAAACATACAGCATGCCATCGGCACAAATCACGACTCCTTTCTCAAACTCGCTGCTCTTCCACATGACCTTGCCGGTCTTTAGCTCCAGGCAGACCAGCCCGCCGCCGGTCTGAGCCGTGCCGTAGATATAACCGTCGATAAGGACCGTGCCCTGCATCTGGCAATCCAGCGTTCTGTCGGTCCATTTCGATGTCACGCTCATGCCATCGTCGGCCATCTCCAGCATTTCGCCTCCTGCACCCATACCCGAAGAGATATAGACCATGCCGTCTTCGTAGAGCGGCGGATTCGGCTGAACGCCGGCCCGGTGCTTGTGCTCGGCCTGCCACAACAGCTTGCCGGTCTCCGGATCGACAGCAACTACGCTATTGTCCAGCATTGTCACGATCTGCTTTTTTCCTGCATGATTAATGAGCCTGGCCGAGCAGCAGGCTGACGACTGGCTCAGGCCTTTTGTCTGCCAGATGGTTTCACCAGTATTTTTATCCAGTGCCACCAGTGACGCATCCGGCCCGCCGGGCGTGCAGACTACCTTCTTGCCGTCCACAAGCACGCACTCTGCAAAACCGAATCTGGCCTGCTCGGCGCCGAATTGTTCCAACAGGTCAATCGTTTTGATGAGCTCGCCTTTTGCCAGCTCGAAAGAGACCAGCTTGCCGAAGCCGGTCATAACAAATATCCGGTCCGTATCGATAGTCGGTGTGCCGCGCGTGCCGGCTACCGCCGGGCCGCTCTTGGCCAGTTCCGGGCCGTAGGCGGTTTTCCATTTCGGCGAACCGTCCAGATTGAATGCGAACAAATACCCCTGCTGCTGGTCGTCCATACCGGTGATATAAATTGTATCGTTAGCCATGACCGCTGATGAATATCCCTTGCCAAGCTTATCTACAGACCAGGCAAGCTTCGGCCCGCCTTCAGGCCATTCTTTCAACAATCCGCTTTCTTCAAATTTGCCGTCGCCGTTCGGTCCGCGAAACCGCGGACAGTCCCCGCCCTGAACGTTCAGTGCTAAAATGATGGTCGTTAGGAACACAACAAAAAGCACATTTTTATTCATGGTTCACCTCCATTAATTATTTTACAGGTCAATTGCCGTATAACAATACACATAACTCCTGCATTTTCTCATAAAATCATATCCAGAGATGCACTGCATATCAAAAATATTATATATATACTTCAATTTTTGTTCGCAGCTATATGCGCATTTGATGCGAAAAAAGGCCGTTATTTTCGACTATGAACAAAAAACCCACCAGTTAAGCTTGCCCTGAACGTAGTTAAAGGCTCGGTGGGTCAAGTATTCTGCATTCTTAGAAAATTCCGTATTTTTTTGAAGAATTTCTAAAATTTCCCTTGACAAAGTTAGGCTTAACTAACTATATTAGGGTAGCCTTATAATTATAATGATTTGATGATATGACGGTAACGCAAAAGACAAAATTAAGTGCCTCTCTGGAAGATTACTTAGAGGCGATTTACAATCTGGCGGGAGACAAAAACATCACCCGCAGTAAGGATATCGCAGAGCAGCTCGGTGTATCCCGTGCTTCTGTAACCGGCGCCCTGCGGGCCTTGAAACAAAAGAAACTGGCAAATTACAAGCCCTATGATTATATCAGCCTGACCGAATCAGGCCTTGCAGTGGCGGCAGAGGTTGCAAACAAGCACGAAATTTTAAAATCCTTTTTTATCGATGTCCTGGGCGTCAAGCCGGGCATCGCCCAAAAGGCCGCATGCGAAGCAGAGCACACTCTTGGGCCGGAGATTATTTCCAGGCTACTGTGCTTTATCGAATTTCTAAACCACAGCAGCGATAACGGTCATGATGTTATGGGCGAATTTCGGAAATTCTGTAAAAGAAGAAACAAAAAAGCAAAAAAAAGTAGATAAGTAATAACCAATGGAAATCAAAGAAATAAGACCCCTGTATGTGACTCGGTCCGGCGATAAAGTAAAGCTGGCGAGCATCGAAGCCGGACGTGGCTTGAACAGCCGACTCGCCTCGATGGGGCTTTTGCCCAACGTGGAAATAACCGTCGTAAGCAATGGCCACCCCGGCCCTTTCGTCATCAGCGTCAAAGGCTCGAAAATGATGTTAGGCAGGGGTATGGCTCATAAGATAATGGTATGTGGTTGTGATGAAAAAGGAAATCACAGCGGCCCTGGCCGGAAATCCTAACAGCGGAAAAACCTCTATCTTCAACCAGCTCACCGGTGCGCGCCAGCATGTAGGCAATTATCCCGGCGTGACAGTGGAGAAGAAACAGGGAATCTGCAGGCATGGGGATTATGAAATAACGTTCGTGGACCTGCCGGGGACATACAGCCTGACCGCATATTCGACCGAAGAGCTTGTCGCCCGAAATTTTATTATCAACGAGCGGCCTGATGTTGTAGTCGATGTCGTTGATGCCTCCGGTATCGAGCGCAACCTGTACCTGGCAACGCAGCTTATCGAAATGAATGTCCCACTGGTTCTGGCGTTCAATATGAGTGACATTGCCGAGCAGAAAGGCATGCTGTTCGATATCGAGCAGTTGTCCATGCTCCTGGAGGCGAAAATTGTCAAGACCGTCGGCAACAAGGGCAAAGGTAAAACGGAGCTGCTCGATGCGATTATCGAAACCGCCGGGCAGGTAAAAAAACAGCGTGTCCACAAGATAAACTACGGCGAAGAAATCGAGCAGGAGCTGGAACAAATTGAAAAAGCCATTGCCGGCAAAGAAAATCTGCTGACAAAAAAATACGAGGCAAGATGGCTGGCAATCAAGCTGCTGGAGCAGGACGAGGAAATAACTGCGAAAGTCCAAAGCCGGGACGTGCTCGATACCGTTGCCTCTTCGGCCGAACATCTAAAGGGCATCTTCGGTGACAATCCGGAAGTTGTCATGGCGGACCGACGGTACGGATTCATATCCGGGGCGTGCCAGGAAACGATACAAACCACCGTAGGGCTGCGGCATAATTACAGCGATATGATTGACGCTGTAGTGACACATCGCATCCTCGGGCTGCCTATTTTCCTGCTGTTGATGTACCTTACCTTCGTCCTGACATTCAAGGCCGGCGGCTATCCCATGGGCTGGCTCGAATGGTTCTTCGGCTGGCTGTCAAATGCAATAACAAGTCTATGGCCGGCAGGAAGTGACAACTGGTTCAAGTCCCTTCTGGTAGACGGTGTCATCGGCGGTGTCGGCGGCGTGCTGGTATTCCTGCCGAATATCCTGCTACTGTTTTTGATGATAGCCCTGCTGGAAGATTCCGGGTACATGGCACGGGCGGCGTTTATCATGGACCGCATAATGCACAAGATAGGCCTGCACGGTAAAAGTTTTATCCCGATGCTCATCGGATTCGGATGTTCCGTGCCGGCAATTATGGCAACGCGAATCCTCGAAAACAAACGCAGCAGGTTCACGACGATAATGGTGATTCCGCTGATGAGCTGCGGGGCAAAACTGACGATTTACGCGCTTATCATACCGGCGTTTTTCCCGGAACGCTGGCACGGGCCGATGATGTGGCTGATTTACCTAATCGGTATCATCATAGCGGTTATCTGCATCAAGCTTTTGCGACTGACAGTGTTCAGGGGCGAAACCGTGCCGTTTGTCATGGAGCTGCCGCCCTACCGCGTCCCGACCTTCAAATCAATTTGTATCCACATGTGGCAGCGAGGCTGGATGTACCTGCGAAAGGCGGGCACGATAATTCTGGCCGTATCGATTGTGCTTTGGATTGCAATGAGTTACCCGAAACCCAGCCCGGATTCGCTCGCAGAACTGACGCCGCAGCAGGCCCGGCAGGAAAAGCTGGAACATTCGGTCATCGGCAGATTGGGAAAAGCGATAGAGCCGGCACTTAGACCGCTCGGATTCGACTGGAAGATAGGCACGGCTCTTATCGGAGCAACAGCAGCCAAGGAAGTTTTCGTATCGCAATTGTCAATCGTATATTCGGTTGGCGATGAGGACGAAGATGCAAAGACACTCCGGCAAAAGTTGCAGGCGAACTATACGCCTTTGACCGGTTTTTGTATTATGCTTTTCTGCCTGATTTATGCGCCGTGCATCGCAACGGTAGCCATGACCAGACAGGAGACGAATTCCTGGCGATGGGCGATGCTGCAATTCTTCGGCCTGACCGCACTTGCGTACGCAGTGACACTTATCATTTTCCAGATCGGCAGCCGGATTTTCTGACACCTGGCGCAAGGCAGGCCAGGAATCATATTCTACTAAAAATCCACCATTAATCTCATTTTATAGACATTACACGTATATGCCCAGTGCAAGGGGTGATTTTACTTGACTAAATGGGGTTGGTATTATACAAATAGAACAAGGTAATATCTGTTGATTTTTGACTTTTAAACAGGAGAAATTTCCCCGATACATTGAT
This sequence comes from uncultured Pirellulales bacterium, assembly GCA_964569935.1. Lineage (GTDB taxonomy): Bacteria > Planctomycetota > Phycisphaerae > Sedimentisphaerales > Anaerobacaceae > JAFGPS01. Next base: position 32 of record CAZMWN010000123.1, on the reverse strand, counting down.
AAGACACATTGATTACCGTTTCAAGTTACTGT
>CAZMWN010000122.1:0-9796 GCA_964569935.1 uncultured Pirellulales bacterium | reverse complement strand
CGGTAACGGGCCATATTTTGTTAAATGATAGGTCAATGCTTCGTTGAATTCGTCGGCGGTTAGGCTGTATTCTTTTGGGATCCAATCGAGATGAATCCCGCTGAAGATCATATTATACGCACCGTATCTTGAGATCAGGTATTGAACATATCGTGCGTACGACTCGTTAAAATCAAAATAAGCCTTCCATGTCGGGCAATTGTCCCTTCTTACGGTTTCCAATAAGGGGACAAAGCCCTGATCTGATAAATGCTGCATTTTTTTGTCCAGACTCTGAAAATACTCCGGGATGATACGATCAAAATCAGCTACACCTTTGTGCTCAGGTGACATTTTAAAGGGCATGTTACCATATTCGTCACGCATATTTTTTGCCGTCATCTCGCCGTCTTCGACCAGGTAGTCGAATTTTTCCCACGCATTTCTCAGAAATATACCGTTGGAATCCGCATAAGTACTGGCATGGCCGTCTGCTTCCCAGTTCGGAAAACAAGCGATCATACTGACAGAATTGTAACCTTGTCTTTTCCGGTATGCCACGGCATCTTCAAATCCAATGCCCGCTCCCGGCACGTAATTTTTTGCAGGAACAACTCCCCTAAAAGGCAACCGCCACGTGGTTCCCGCCAGCCAGGTATCGCCGACCATAAAGAACGGAGTACCATCGGCGTATTGTAACGCATGACCATTGGGGGACGGACGAACGAAACCTCGATGGTTAGGATTGTGCAATTTTTCCTCTTTTGTCCAGTTAACGGCAATAAATTCACCGGTATGGTTGTTAAGCCCTTTATCGTCAGGTTGGTTTGAGCCGCTGATCCATTGCCATTTTCCTGGCTTTGTTGCCACCATACGTACAACAAAAACATTACCACCATCCCAGAAACCATAAACTCGTTTTGAGAAATTCGGGCCTTTGAGTTCTATCCAACATGTCACATCCGTATAACAGTTCTCGTAGTCTTTTCCCGCTTTGAGCGTGACTTTCTTCATTTCCCATACGTGAATATCTGAAGGACTATCGGCGTTTAGTGTATTAAGGGAAACACTTACAAGAAGCAGGAAAATAATGCAAAAGTATAGCAGGTTTTTGTATTCAGTATTCATAATAGATAAGACTCGGTGAATAATCATTCATTTAATATAGTTGTTAGATAGAAATATCGAAAACTATCTATCATCAGTCTTTTGAACTGATAGGTAAATAAATTTCCATCAGCGGGAGTGATTATAGCACAACAGGGTACATGCTTCAACGGGCTAAAGTAAATCGGAGGTAGGGTGAAAATCCGTGCTGTCATCTGTTGATGATGAGCGAATTAACAACCTTTTATTATCAAGGAGGTCAATAAAACGGATTCTAACAAATTATTCGTTGTTATCGACGATTTCTGGAAAACGTATCGATATATTTACATAAAAACACCTGCTTGAGGATGGAATACGTAAAAAAAAGTGAGAACCGATTGAGTATCAGCAAAAAACGACTATCCTTGCAAGCCGATACAAGCTCTGCTCGGTTGTTTCATATCTCTTAAGCAATCTTCGCTTAAGCCAGCCGAAAACACGTGCTAAAGCAGAAAAAAATACGATTCCATTTTCAACTGTTTTCTATTTCGCTTTAACTTTTTGGCTTAAACATGATATACAAAGGATTTTATTGTGACTTCAGCACAAATGAATCATTTTTTTGCTTCCATTCATATAAATGTTTTCTTCGTGTTGCTACCAATTCCTGGAGAAACTGGATATTTACTGACTCCGGTTCCATTCCATCTATCCACATTTCAAAGAATTGCATTAACATCTCGCGCTCACCATGTAGTTCGTAAAACTCTATCGCCTGCCGAACAATTATTTTTAGCTCCTCATTGGATTTCCACGGTTTGGGAATAAACCTGAAAATTTCTCCTTTGTTGATAGCTGTCAGTAGCGTATCAATATCAGTATATCCTGAAAGGACTATCCTGATGATGTGAGGATAATCTTCTTTCACGACTTTCAGAAGCTCAAGTCCATTCATCTCCGGCATACGCATGTCCGTTACAATTACATTCACCTCCTGCCGTTCGAGGATTTCAAGCGCCTCTTTCCCACTATTAGCAAAAAGGATATTGTACGGTTCCTCCATCAGGCCTCTTTTTAGAGAGGCGAGCACTTTTGCCTCATCGTCCACAAATAATACTGTTCTACCATCAACAAACAATACTCGTTCTTTTTCCATTGCTCATTATCTCCTTTTCTTCATTTTCTTTAGTTCCAATCGGAAGCTTTATAATAAACTTTGCCCCCTCACCGACAGTACTGTCGACGAGGAGCTTGCCGTTGTGCTTATTTACGACTATGTCATACGATACACTTAATCCTAAGCCGGTACCCTTGCCGGTGGGCTTAGTTGTGAAAAATGGGTCAAAAATCTTTGACAACTTGTCCGGAGGGATTCCAGGTCCATCATCAGCAATTTCACAGACGACCCCATCATCGGTCGCATATGTTCTGATTGTAATAGTCCCTTGGCCGCTCCTTTCTTGAGACCTGATTGCCTGCCCCGCGTTTATGAGAATATTAAGGAATACCTGGTTTATCTGGCCAGAGCTGCAGAAGACCATAGGTACTTCGGAAAACTCAGTCTTGATATCGGCATCATATTTGATTTCGTTACTCGCCACGATAAGGGTAGTCTTAATGCCGTGATTGATATCATATTCATCGCGGCTTCCGGGTCGATCTATCCTTGAAAAGTCTCTCAAGTTCTGAACAATGTTGGTAATCCTCTCCAAACCTTCTCTCGAATCATCGAATAGTCCCCGAATATCATCAAGAATAAATTCGATCTTCTTATCATCACTAAATTGATTTATAAGGTTTACTTTGTTTGATAATTCCTCTTTCTCTAATGTTTCAATTAACCCAGCAAGTTCTTCGTACATCACAAGCAAATCCCTAATCTTTTTAATATAACTCTCTAACGTTTGGAAGTTGCTGGCGACAAAGCCCACAGGAGTGTTCATCTCATGTGCAACACCAGCGGCCAATTGACCGATGGAGGCTAATTTTTCGTTCTGGACAAGCTGAGATTGCATTTCTTTGAACTCATGATTGGCTTTTTCAAGCTTTTTGTAGGCAATTGCTGCAGATTCCTCCGCTTCTTTGCGAGCCGTGATATCAAAAAGTATCCCCTGACTTCCCCTAATTTCGCCATGAGCGTTTTTGGCAAAGGTTGAATAAAGGGTAACGTATATCCGCTTCTGTTTTGCAGTCTTGAGAGCCAACTCCCGGATTTCAATATGTTCATTTTTTAGCTCATTCAAGAAACGTTTTTTATCCTTCTGATCGAACCAAAAGCAGTCCGGCAAAAAAGGTTTATTGATTAATTCTTCTCGATTGGAAACTTCCAATAATCTCATAAACGCCGGATTGACATAAGTTATCTTTCCATCCAGGTCGAGGGTATAGATATTATTTCCAGAACTTTCCAATAAATTGCGAGTTCTATCTTCCTCTTCCTCTAACTTGGTTTTAATTGCTCTAAAGATATCTGTTTGTGTCATAGTTCCAACCAACTGGTTACCGTCCATAACAACAAGTCTTCGGACATGTAACTTATCCATGAGTTTATTAGCACTAAAGATAGAATAATCCGACGGTACGCTCGTCACCGGAGAAGACATAACTTCTTCGACCTTTGTTTCCCAAGGATTCTTTTGTGCTGAAAAAACTCTTTGAAGCAGATCTCTTTCCGAAAAAACACCTACGGCCTCACCAGCTTTCATGGCCACAATACAGGAAATGTTGCGGGAATTCATAATTTCGGCCGCTTGTGCTACGGACGCCTCAGTCTGTATTGCAGCCGTATCACTGCTCATTATCTTAGCAACATTTCTCCACATACCGTAAGATGCTAAAGCCTTATTTAAATCAGTTTGTGTTACAATCCCAACCAGTAGTTTCTCAGACAAAACCGGGAGGCGTTTAATGCGTTTGGTTTCCATTATTTTACCGGCGTCCAGAACAGACAAATCAGTAGATACAAGTTCCACAGGAGAAGACATTATTTCTGCCACTTTAGTCTTGCCAGATACTTTGACGTTACTGCCGATTCTCTTAAGAAAGTCCTTTTCGGTAACAATGCCTGATACAATTCCGTCATCTACAACAACCACGCTCGAAATATTATTCTCAGACATTATATTCGCTACTGATACTATGGTTTCATCTGAGGAGATGGTAACAACATCCTTGTTCATTACGTCCTTAACTTCTAACCAAACACGGGAATGTGTTATCAAACCCGCAGAAGAAGCATCCCGAGATTTTGTATTGATTAACCCGCTCAACTGCATGTGACTTTCCATAAGTTTTTCCTTAATTAGTCTTTTTCACGTACTAACTTTGCCGGTTTTACAACCGGATGCTTTATGAGTCTATATCAACCTTTTATACTTACCTTAATCGATGATCCTTTTGATCACTGTTTGTTCCTATTCGCCAGTTACACCCCTTTTAGCCTAATGCAACGGACGAAGTCATCAGGAGAGAAAAACTACTCACTTTTTCCAGTACTTTCTCACCAACTTCGGTTCTACAGTGTTATACTTCTGCTGTCGTCTTATCACGTTCATTATTAAGATTGTAATACTCTACTGCTTGCCGGATGGCCGGTTTGAATTCTTCCTCGAGATTCCACGGTTTGGTGATATACTTGTAAATCTCTCCCTGATTAATCGCCGTAAGCAGAGTTGTTACCTGTGTAAATCCCGAAAGAACTATCCTGATGATGTCAGGATACTTCTCTTTAACGATTCTAAGAAGCTCAATTCCGAGCATCTCGGGCATGCGCATATCAGTTACAAGTACATGCACTTTTTTCTGCTCGAGGATTTCAATCGCTTGTTGTCCACTGTTGGCGAAAAGAGTGTCATACGGCTCATCAAGAAGGCCTCTTTTCAAAGAGCTAAGGATTTTTTCCTCATCGTCCACAAATAATACTGTTCTCTTTTTCATTGCTTTCTATCTCCTTTCCAATATCTGGATTTTTTCTGTTAATCGGAAGCTTAATTGTGAATTTCGTCCCCTTACCGACTTCACTATCGACAAGGAGGTCTCCTTTATGCTTATGTACGACGATATCATACGATACACTCAACCCCAGCCCTGTGCCTTTACCGACAGGCTTGGTCGTAAAGAACGGGTCGAAAACCTTCGATATCTTGTCAGCAGGGATTCCAGGTCCGTCATCCGCAATTTCGCAGACGACCTCTTCATCAGTTGCATATGTTCTGATTATTATAGTCCCCTGGCCGTCTTTTTCCTGAGACCTAATCGCCTGCGCCGCGTTTACAAGGATATTAAGAAATACCTGGTTTATACGACCAGAGTTGCAGAAGATAAGAGGAAGCTCAGAAAATTCCGTCTTAATATCAGCATCATATTTGATTTCGTTCTTCGCGATAACAAGAGTGGTATTAATCCCATCATTAAGATTGTACCCTTCGAAATCTTCTGCCTGGTCAATGCGCGAAAAATCTCTCAGGTTCTGAACGATATTAGTGACCCTTTCTATCCCTTCTTTGGACTCTTCAAACAGCTCTTTGAGGTCCTCCAAAATGAAATCTATCTTTATTTCTTTGCGGTGTTTGCTGACCTCTTGCATTTTTTCGATGCGTTTTTCTTTGGTTCCGGTTTCCACAGTCAGCAAGAGGTCCTCGTACATAGCGAATAAATGCAGAAACTTATTCATGTATTTTTGTAAAGTAGCAAAATTGCTGGCCACAAAACCCATAGGAGTGTTCATCTCGTGAGCCACACCTGCGGCGAGCTGGCCAATAGAGGCAAGCTTTTCATTTTGTATAAGCTGGTTTTGCATGTTATCGAGCTTTTCTTTTACTCTTTTGCGCTCAATAGCATACCGAATAGACCTGCTTAACATTTCTTTGTTAAAGCTTGCTTTTATCATATATTCCTGTGCACCTTTAGCAACGGCCTGCAATCCCAAATCTTCGCCATGTTCGCCGGTCACAACAACAATTGCTGCATGAGGGGCCTGTTTAAATACACTATCCAGCGTATCCAGCCCACTGCTGTCCGGAAGATTTAAATCCAATAATACAACATCAAAAGCGTCCTTGCTTAAATGCTCCATAGTATCACTTAAGGATTCGGCAAATGCTGTTTGTCCAACCTGCATATCAAATTCTTCTATAAAGCCTTCAATCAAAATTCTATTTACAGGATCATCTTCTACGACAAGAATCTTTATCGGGTCTGTATTCTCTACCATTATTCTTCCCTTTTGATGAAACTCATTTCTTGTCTTTCTGATCAGTATTACTACTTGTTCTTGCTGTTTCGATCCAGTTGTCCTGTGAAACAAATGTCCTAAGTTTTTCAAATTCAGCTTCTATTTTCTCGAACAGCGATTCAAAGGCATCATGATTGCTCTGTTTACCGGCAATTTCAAGTTTATAGGCCGCCTTGGACAGCGGTATTGCACCGATAGCTGCGGCCGAACCTTTAAGGGCATGAGATAATGAGCGAACCTGTTCGGCATCTGCTTGTCTTATTGCTTCGGCCAGAGCTTCTATGCGTTTGGGATTATGGACCAACCATGCTTCTACAATTTCTATAATTAGTTCCTCACTATCTATCCGATTCACCAGGTTCTGCCAGTTAATAACATTTTCAGAATTCGGGTTTTCTGACGTACACGCGACAAGTTCTTCCTGAGACTCAGGTCCGGATATGAGTTCATTAAATTCATCTACCTGTGCTTTAATATCATCGATTTTATCCCCTACCAAATCGTCACCAGGAGATAAATATTCACTTAGCGTTGCAAACAGTTTTTGTCGGTCAATCGGCTTGAACAGATGCTCATCGCATCCGGCCTCAAGGCATTGATCCACTTCGCTTCTCAGAACACTGGCTGTTAAAGCAAGGATTGGTTTTGTAAAGCCCTTTTCTCGCAATAGCTTTGTGGCCTCATAGCCATTCATATTCGGCATATGCATATCCATCAGTATAAGATCAAAGGACTCAGTAGTGGCTTTCTCAACCGCTTCTCTGCCGTCATTAGCTAAGGTTGTCTGTAATCCGACCTTCTTTAGCATGGACAGAATAACTTTCTGATTAACCCCGTCGTCTTCAGCAACCAGGATCTTGCCAGAGAGCTTAATATCATCGATTTCAGACCTTCCACTACTAAAGGTGCTTCTATCAAGTTCAGTGATTAACGATCGAGATTCAACATCGACACCGGCAGGTATGATTAGCGAAAATATTGAACCTTTATTAGTCTCACTTTTAAGTGATATTGAGCCACCCAGTAATTCCACCAATTTTTTAGTAATGGTCAATCCCAGACCTGTGCCGCCGAACTTACGGCTTGTACTGCCATCTGCCTGGCTAAATGCTTCAAAAATTGTTTCCTGCTTATCCGATGCAATGCCGATGCCTGTATCTTCAATATCAAAACGAATCTCGGTCCCTTTTTCGCCGCTCTGTGTCGATACATGGAAAAATATGTGACCGGTATCTGTGAATTTAGCAGAATTACCAATAAGATTAGTCAGGCATTGACGCAGGCGCATCGGATCTGTGCGTATTTGCTTCGGTACGGGGCAATCAAAGACATTCTTAAACTCGACTCCCTTTTCAACTATCATAGGACGCATAAGGCTGTCGATATTACAGAGCAAGTCATTCAAAGAGCAATCCTGGATATCAACACTAACCTTCCCCGATTCAATTCTGGAGATGTCTAAGATGTCATTTATTATTTCAACCAGGTTGTTGCCTGATGATCTGGCCGTATTGAGATAATCGTGTACTTTGTCAGTAAGAGGTTCGTCTAACGCCAGATCGAGCATACCTATAACACCATTCATTGGTGTCCGAATCTCGTGACTCATGTTGGCTAGAAATTGACTCTTGGCAGCACTTGCAACTTCAGCTTCGATCTTGGCTTGCTTTAGTTCTTCCTCAGCCTTCTTGCGTTCGGTGACGTCCCTGACCACTTCAACACAAGAAGTAATTTCACCTGCTGCGTTTCTGACTGGATGAGCTGTATTATCGAAATAGGTAATCTCTCCTTCCTTTAGGACTGTGACTTCTCTTTCCGACGTGTGAGACCGACCGTCTCTAAACGCCATCTCCACAGGACAGCCGTCGCACACCTTTTCTTTTCCCTCGTAGATCTTATAGCACTTGTCTCCAAATCCCCCAAACGTACGCTCCATAAGGCTGTTCTGGTAGATGATATTGTAATCTGGGTCCTGAATTGTGAGCATGCCATCCATACCATCCATCGCATCGACTATTGAGCGAAGTCTGTTCTTCTCTTCCCGCAACGCCTCCTCCGCCTGCTTGCGCTCGGTGATTTCCTTTTCCAGCTCCGTGTTGGCACACTCCAGCCTTTTGCCCGATTCCTCTATAATATTATTCTGGTCTTTCAGCGCATTTGCTGCGGCCTTTGTTTCACTCAATGACTTGATGTGCTCGTCCCGGATCGTCAGCAGCTCAATGGTGAGATCGTTTTCAGAGAAGTCATCGAAGGAGAACTTGATCAGGTCTTCCTGCTTTCTAACATCAGGATTGGCCAACAGTATGAATCCGCCGCGGGAAAGAATCCATTCTCCGACCAATGGAATGAAGAAACCTCCGTTCTTTAGGAGAATCTTATACTTCATTCCCACGTTCTGAACTATTGACGATGGAGATATCTCTTCTCGGGGCTCGATTGGTTCGAGTATATCGGAAACCTTAAGACCCAAAGCATTACATGACCGCTTTAACACTGACTCGCTGGCCCATGTGATCGTCAATTGCTCATCCGCAGCCACAATAAAAGTTGTAATTCCAGCCAGTTGATCAAGATTTATCTCAGCACTGCAGCCATTATGAGTCATGGGAAGCTTACCTCCATAGTGCATTAGAGATCTTCATTAATTCACGCAGTTTTTCTCCCTTACCTGGAGTTCCTCGTTGAAATAAACTCCCAAGCTCAGGATAAGTCCGCGCAGTACAGCACACGGTTTTTAGCTCTGAACGGTAGTTAATAAGCAGGCGACCGTCCAGGAACTTTTCATACTCAAAGATCGGTGGTTTGATATTGAAAATATTTTCCGTCACCTGTTGATACACTTTGCTCATGTTTAGCAGAAACTCCCGCGCAATCTCCCCGGCCAGCTTGACAAATGTGGGATATGATTCAACAGTAACAATGTCTTTCACGATTCTTGGCCCCCTTCAAGAGATTATAACCTCACCAGATATTATTGCTCAAATATGTCACATCGAAAGTAACTCCCAGCTTAGCTTCTTCAGCCTGGGATAAACTTGCCACATTCAACAAGATTGCAGCCACCACTAACATCTATATCGAGATCGGGTATGGAAATGTCCGCTTGAAAACCACCTTATCCCAGAGTCGTTCATCCTTCACTCCCCCATACATTTTTTAGAACATATTTGCACAATAGTCTCCATTTATAAACACAAACACCAATAAATACTTCGGCATAAAAAAGGAGTGAAAAAAGCAATATCCAACCGGTTCAACTAAAAATACAAAAACCAGATATGCTCACCAAAATCAAGCCCTGTAAGTGCTTCCTATATAAGATGATACTTCCCTGCCCCTCTATCTCTTGGTAGCCTTGATTCTTTATTCAACACCCTGACTTATCGGACAAAATAACACCCTCATTTTTTATGTGCATACAAAATAATTCAGTGCCAATTCACCAATCATAGCCAGTTAGTAACTGGCAACTGCTCTATCGCTTGGCGTAAGGCA
>CAZMWN010000121.1:0-9941 GCA_964569935.1 uncultured Pirellulales bacterium | reverse complement strand
CGATTCGCATCGGTGGTTTTAGGACTGACATGCAGAATTCGTGCAATTTCTTTAATTGTTTTTCCCTCTGCAATAAGTTGCAGGATTTGCCGTTCTCTTGCGGTGAGTTTGGTTGGTTCCTGAGTTGTACCTGCTGCCTGCTCGGTTCTATAGTTTTCAACAACAACTCCGGTTATTCGAGGGCTCAAATAAAATCCATGCGTTTTAACTGCTTCTAAAGCATTTAAAAGCTCATCAAAAAGGTTCGACTTGAGTACATAACCCGAAGCCCCGGCTTCAAGACTCTTTTTCACAATATGCTTGTCTATATGCATCGATAAAATTATTACCTTAACGTCGGGTTTTTTCTGAAGGATATAACGTGTAGCCTCAACGCCGTTGAGATTGGGCATACTCACATCCATTATTACCACATCAGGAGAAAGTTCTTGTGTTAATTGTATGGCCGTTTCTCCGTTTTCAGCTTCACCAACAACTTCCATTTCAGTTTGGTGTTCTATCACAGATTTCATACCGTCTCTGACAATGCCATGGTCATCTACAATAAGTATCCTCATGGCAACATCTCCTTTTTTTGAGTTGTTTTGTTTAGTTTTAATGGAATGCTCATGGTGACACAAGTCCCCTTTTTAGGCGTGGATTGAATATTTAGATTCCCATCCAAATACTCTAACCTCTCTTTAATATTGAAAAGGCCAAAGCCTACCCTTCCTTTTTTGGATGAGTTAAGTTTGGATGTTTTTATTCCGATGCCATTGTCTTCGATAATAACACTGATTTGGTTATGGTTTTTGACAATACGCACTTCAACCTTATTTGCATTGGCGTGTTTTATTATATTTGTTAATAGTTCTCGAACGCCTTGATACAGAACAACTCTAATATCCTCTTCAAGATTTATATCCGGTCCTCGAGATGTGAATTTACAGTTGATTCCGCATTTTTTCGGGATTTGCTCCGTTAGCCAGGATTCTATGGCGGCTTCAACTCCGATTTCATACAATAAAGGATTGCTCAGTTCGAAAGTCAGTGTACGGGCGTCTTCCATAATCTTGTCCATAATTTCACACTGGCCTTCAAGCGACGTCGACACATCAGTATCAGATATCGTATTCTGAATTGACTGTAGTTCGAGTTTAGCAAGTGCCAGCTTCTGAGCGATGTCATCATGGATCCCCGCTGCAATCCGTCTTCTTTCCCGCTCTTCAGCAAATGATAATTCCGAAGTTAGGGATTTAAGTTGTTCTTCATGCTTGCGTAGTTTTTCCTCTACCTTCTTGCGTTCGGTAATATCACGGTCAACACCTCGAAATCCAATCAGATTTCCTGCTGTATCAAAGATTGGCACTGCGTTACTTTCCAGCCAGCGCCAGCTTCCATTTTTATGCCGCCATCTGAGAACAAGATTTTGCCAGCCGATTTTTTGGTTTATCCACTGGGATAGTTTTGCTTCTGTGGCTTGTCGGTCTTCATCATGCATTAAATTTAAACTTGATTTACCAACCAATTCATCTGGAGAGTAACCCAAGATATCTTCTACGGCCGGATTGGAATAAGTATGGTTAGCGTCCAAATCAATAGACCATATCCAGTCCCGGGAAGTCTCTACGAAAGCACGAATTGTCTCTTCTTTTTCCCGCAAAGCCTCCATCGCTGCTTTGCGCTCAGTGATATCCTGCACTGTACCTGATAAGTGGGTGAGGTTTCCATTCTCGTCGTAGTTTCCTTCAGAAGTCGAGAATAGGTACCGAATGTTTCCATCTGGCAGCATGATGCGCGACTCGAAGGTGTATTGCTCATGACTTGCAATCGCGTGCTCCATTATCTTCTCGTAGAGATACAGATCGTCCGGATGAAACCGGCTCATGATCGAATCGATCTTGGGTTGGAAGCCCCCCGGATCAAATTCGAAAATGCGATAGACTTCTTCGGACCATACGACTTCGCCCGACTTGATATCCCATAACCAGCTCCCCAAGTGAGCAAGTCTTTGGGCATTAGTCAGATTTTTTTCGATATTTCGCGATTTTTCCTCTGCCTTTTTACGCTCGGTTATGTCCTCTCCTGAGCTTAACGTACCAATACATTTGCCGTTCTCATTTTTTAATATTGTATTGTTCCAGGCGATTTGTCTTTCTTGGCCCGACTTGGTTAGAACCGAATTCTCATAATACTCAACCGACTCTAATTCGCCTTTCATAAGTTTTTCAAAGGTAGTCTTTACTCCTTGTCTAATACTTTCCGGCAGGAAGTTGTCAAACCAATTCCTATTGATAATTTCTTCTTCCTTACCGCCCAGAACCTCGCAGCCTTTGCGATTAATGAGTGTCACGTTTCCCTTATTATCAAGGGCCACGAATATCACTCCTGCAACATCAAGATATTTCTGAGCCTTGTCTCTCTCGTGACGTAATACTTCCTCGGCTTTCTTGCGTTCGGTAATATCGCGATAAAAAGCGAAAACGTGTTCACCGTCTTGCTTTAAGCTATTGGCACTAACTTCGAGTTCGATGATAGTACCATCTTTGTGTCGGTGGTGGGTTTCAAACCGATGCCATCCTGAATCCAAAAGCTCTTGAATGTTGTTTTCGACCTGATCCGGTGATTCCAGAGCTTCTAAATCTACTAAGTTCATGGATAAGAGTTCTTCGCGGCTGTAGCCCACCAAATTACAGTACGCATTATTAACTTCCAATATATTTCCTTCTATACTGAAGACTCCAAAGCCATCCATTGCTGTTCCCAGAATCGTCTCATATCGTACTTGTGCCTGCTTTCGTTCGGTTATGTCCCTGACGATAGCCTGAATGAACACATTTCCCACAAGTTCCACTCGATTCAACGAGACTTCTACCTCAAATGGTGTACCGTCATACCGCAGATGACTCCACTCGAAAGCTTGTGGTTTTCCCTCTCGAGCAAGGCCAATTAGCTTCAGTGCCTTTTCTTTGGAACTGCGACCATCAGGTTGGAATTCCGGTGAAAAAGCGTCATAAGGGGTATGGCTTACAATCTGCTCTTTTGTGCAGTTGAACATTTTGAGAGTTTTCGGATTGCAATCAATGAATCTATCATCTTTCATGAGGAAAATAGCGTCATTGGCATTATCAAATAAAGCACGATAACATGCCTCAGAACCATGCAGTTCTGTCATTATATTTTCGATCTCAGATTTATTCCGGTGGATTTGTTCTAATGGTTCTTGAGATTGACTGGTTTCTGATTTGCCCTGCTCATCTTCTAATGTTTTTTTCCCATCTCGCATAGCTCTATTTCCAATATAGTGACGAGCCATTCAATTTACGTAGATGAATTACGATGAGGCTTTTGGTAGTTCTGACATTATTTCTACCGAAAATGGATATTATTAGGATAAAATGAAAAAATCAATCAAATTTATCGAGAATTATCGATTATTTTATTCGATGGAAGCTTTGAGATAACAATTAAGTAAGCTGCGGGCGGAATTATCAGGTTTTGAGTATCTCTCTCAAAAATTTCGGTGTTGACCGGAAGTATGGTTTACCAGTCCTTAGACCTGCCATCTACAGTATAGGCCGAATCAGCAAAATCGAGGATGACGCTTTGCTGCCTATCGGAAACACAAAAGCCGCTTATAGCCTCACTGAGAGCACTTGATTTGATGATCATCGAATTCGCTTGACCAGGTTTTTAACCTAAAAAAACAAGCCAACGACCTGCCCCCCCTGAAACATTGTATGTCACGGGGCTTCCATACCCCTGAACTTAGAACTCAGGGTTCAGGTCGTTGACCTTAGGCATATACCTAATATATTTTCGACTGTATGACTTGTAAAAGCAATGGGGATAATACTTAATTTCGGGTAGGAAAATCCTCGATCCATTACAGGATTTTTTTAGAAGATAATGGTCATTTCTCATTTACAGGCAGAATCTGCCGGAGATGTGATTCGCAAATTAGGCTTCAGGCTCTATTATATATGTGTTACAAGTCACCAGAAACTGTGATGAAACATCTGATAATCGCTCTATTCATCCCTGAGCTAAAGTTTGTCCCAGCTCATACGCTTGTTGCAAATACTTGGTTTTCTGGTTGATTTCTCCCTTTACGCTGACTCCTGGAACAATAATTTTACTGACCATTCTGACCTGTAGATATTTAAAGCATTTTTCAAAGAAATCAACAACGGGCATGGCTGTATCAAGAGATTCTTCCTCAAAAGGTACTGCTATGACCGCCGAGATACCCCGTATCTTTTCTCTGTTTTCCGGACAATTGAAGTACACAAATCGGTCAATGAAAGCTTTCATCAGAGCAGTGGGGCCGTACCAATATACAGGTGTACCGAAAATAATAACATCGCTTTGTATAATTTTGGGATAGATACTGTGCATATCGTCTTTCTTACTGCATTCTTTTCCATTCCAGCACATATGACATCCATCACATTCCCTGATTGTGAGATCGTCTAAAAACAGTTCATCGACTATAGCTCCGTTTATTCTTGCCCCATCTGCTATTTTTGAAACCAGGATATGCGTATTTCCATTTTTGCGGGGGCTTCCGACAACTGCGAGTATTTTTTTCATAATCATTTATTTGCCTGATACACCACAAATTTACGAATGGATTATATTGAAGAATACGGCATCATAAAGTTAAAACTGTAATTCATTCCGGCTATACCTGATATAAAAAATCCCTCGAGGGTCTCTATCTTCTTACGAATAAGCTTCCCGGTAATTGCTTTATCAGGCCTTTGAGCCGAAGTGAAATCAATCCTGCGTTAACACTTCCCGGTGTTATATCAGCATCTGTGATGATTTGTTCTATATGTAAAGGCTCTTTACCAAGGCAATCATAAATCTTTTTTTCATAGTCACTTAGCTTCAACTGCTCCATATCAAACAAGGGCTTATCTATCGTTTCGTTAGCCTTTTTAGCCGCTATACTTACATGCTCGACTAACTGCTCGCCGTAATATCCGAGGGCCTCCATTACATCCTCGACGGATTCGATAAGTTTCGCTCCTTGTTTTATCAGCCTATGTGCTCCTTTACTCAATGGTGAATCAATTTTCCCCGGCACAGCCATGACCTCACGATTGTAATCCATTGCTGCATTGGCCGTTAATAATGCTCCGGAACGTGGGCTGGCTTCGACAACAATTGTGCCAAGAGACAATCCCGCTATGATTCTGTTACGGGGCGGAAAATTCACCGCCAGCGGCTCAAATTCTAATGGCAATTCACTAATGCAGGCCCCTGATTCAGTTATTAGCTCGAATAATCGTTTATTCTCCGGTGGAAAGATATTCCCTAATCCGCAACCCTGTACTGCGATTGTTCTGCCGCCAGCTGACAAGGCGCCTTGATGGGCGGCGGTATCTATCCCACGAGCCATACCGGAACAGATTGTGAAGCCTGCTGAACTTAGAAAATGTGCAAGTCTCGAAGATTGTTCCTGGCCATAAAAACTGCACTGACGGGAGCCTACAATCGAAATCGCTAAATTATCCTGTCGAATCAAATCGCCTTTAATGTATAGAACAGGAGGAGGATCATATATCTGCTTCAGAGTAGGTGGGTAGCGATTGTCTTGGAGATTCATGATCCATACGCCCAGCTTCCGGGCAAGTTCCAGCTCAGCGGCTGTGTTGAATTTGTCACGTGTTGCAGCAATTTTTTCAGCGGTTTTGAAGCCTATTCCGTTGGTTTTGGCCAGCTCACTGACAGAAGCACCTAAGATTCGATCCGGTGAGCCAAAACGCTTGAGGAGCTTAGTAAAAGTTGTCGGACCGACACCATCGGCTCTGATTAATTTGAGCCATTTTTCAATCTCAGCTGAATTAGGCTGTAGTTTTAGCATTGTTCGAATATTGCGGTAAAGAGAGAATAAATCCTCCGGTACACATCTGCATATATGAAGATGTCAGACATCAATATTTAACCAGGAAAAAGTGAAAATTGCAAAGAAAAAATGGATTATGTGAATGGTAAAACAAACAAATAACTGCTGCGGCAGTGTTGGATTAATTTTCTTGACGGCACGAAAGATGATTTAGTATTAAAAGTATATATTATTATAATGTTTGAGTACAAGAGTGGCTGTTGAATTTAAATATTGCTTCAACTCATTTTTTTATAAATGTCATTATATCACTACCCGAAAGATGTTCTTGAGTAAATTTGTATAAAATAATTCTATTAATACACGGATATTTTCTTTAACTGATTTTTTATTCTATAAAGAGATTTACAATGAGAAAAACAATGCGAATTATACAATTTAAAACGCTCCAGGTGGCGAGTATCGCCGGCATCCTGCTTCTAAGTGGATATATTACGGCTGCCGAATCACCGCGCGAGCGTATTTCCATCAACGACGACTGGCACTTCTATAAATACGATTCGGAGGATGAAGCAGACAATCTGATCTACGATGTGCGTCCGGAGGTGAAGAAAACAGACAAGGTTGTAATATCGGAAGAAATGCCCACAGAGGCTGTGGAAGTCGAAGCAGCGCAGACTGTTCTTAAGCCCTGGATTCTGCCAACCGGTAACCACTTTATCAAAGATCTTGCCAGACGGCATATCCGGCCGGAGGGGAATCCCGGCAGTGATTTCCCGTTTGTTCAGAGTGATTTCAACGACAGTGCATGGGAGAAGGTGAATCTGCCGCACGACTGGGCCATCAAAGGACCTTTTTATGAGGGTTGGAACGCTGAAGTTGGTGGGAGCATGGGACGCCTGCCCAGTCCCGGTGTGGCGTGGTATCGGAAAAAATTGGATATTCCTGCGTCGGAAGCTGGCAAGTCCATCTTCCTCGATGTGGACGGTGCGATGTCCTACGCTATGGTCTGGTTAAACGGCCACCTGGTCGGCGGCTGGCCCTTTGGTTACGCTTCGTGGCGAGTAGATCTTACACCATATGTCGTACCAAGAGGCGAAAACCAATTGGCGATCCGTCTGGACAATCCGCCCAGTTCCTCGCGCTGGTATCCGGGCGGTGGAATCTATCGTAATGTCTGGTTGACCAAAACCAGTCCAATCCATGTTGGTCAGTGGGGCACTTTTGTAACGACGCGAAATGTTTCCGAAGCCTCCGCCACGATAAACTTAGAAGTCACTATTGACAACGACTCCAAGATCGACGCCACCATCAGAGTGGTTACGCACATTTTCGCCCTGGACGCAGACGGTAATAAAATCGGCGACGCCGTTGCCAGCATCGAGTCCGTGGAAACACCGGTCGTAGCAGGGGCGAACGCTATGGTCAAAGGCTCCGTCGTCATAGCCAATCCCAGGCTCTGGGGGCCGCCACCCAACCAGCGACCCAACCGTTATGTGGCGGTCACGACCGTATCACATCAGGGCAAATTAACCGACGGCTACGAGACACGCTTTGGCATCCGCGATGTGCGTTTCGATCCGGAAACGGGTGTCCATGTCAACGGCGAGCGCATTACCATCAAGGGTGTCAACCAGCACCATGACCTCGGTGCCCTGGGCGCGGCATTCAACACCCGCGCAGCCGAACGTCAGCTTGAGATCCTCGGCGAAATGGGCTGCAACGCAATCCGCACGGCACATAATCCGCCTGCTCCCGAGTTGCTCGAGTTGACGGACCGGATGGGCTTTCTTGTGATGGACGAGGCCTTTGATGTTTGGAAGAGGAAAAAGACCCCGCTCGATTTTCATCTCCTCTTTCCGGACTGGCACGAGCAGGATGTGCGAGCCCTTGTCCGTCGAGACCGAAACCACCCTTCAGTGATTATGTGGAGCTTCGGCAATGAAGTCGGCGAGCAATATACCGGGGAAAATGGCGCAGAAGTAGCCAAACGGCTGCATGACATTGTGAAGGACGAGGATCCCACCCGTCCCACAACCAGTGCCATGAACTGGGCAAAACCACATATGCCTTTCCCCACATCCATGGATATTATAAGTCTTAATTACCAAGGTGAAGGCATTCGCCAATCGCCGGAATTTGAAGGAACCAAACGCATCCGTACCAAACCACAATATCCGGCATTTCATAAGCAATTCCCCCAAAAAGTCATTCTCAGCAGCGAAACCGCTTCTGCGTTCAGCAGCCGCGGCATCTATCTTTTCCCAGTAGTGCAAAAGATCAGTGATATTGTGCGGGATAACAGAGGCGGCGACTCGAAGCTTCGCCACGTGAGCGCCTACGAACTGCATGCCGTCGACTTCGGCTCCTCAGCGGACAAGGTGTTCAGTTCCATCGAGCGGCATCCCTTCGTTGCCGGCGAGTTTGTCTGGACAGGATGGGATTACCTCGGCGAGCCGACGCCATACTATGACTGCCGCAGCTCGTACTGCGGGATCATCGACCTCGCCGGGTTTAAGAAGGATCGCTTCTATCTTTACCAGTCGCACTGGCGGCCCGATTACCCCATGGCGCATATCCTGCCACACTGGAATTGGCCGGAACGGGTCGGTGAGGTCACACCTGTGCATGTTTTTACCTCCGGCGACGAGGCAGAACTATTCCTTAACGGCAAGTCGCTCGGTCGAAAGAAAAAGGATCAGTATGAATACCGTCTACGGTGGGACGATGTAAAATACAAACCGGGCGAACTGAAGGTAGTGGCATACAAGAACGGTGAGAAATGGGCAACGGATGTAGTGCATACCGCCGGTGACCCATTCCAGATGAGTCTAAAGCCCGATCGTGCCATAATCAATGCCGACGGCCGTGATTTGTCGTTTGTTACCCTCACAGTACAGGACAGCAACGGCATAATGGTACCCCGTGCAAATAACCTGATCCGCTTTTCTGTTAGCGGCCCCGGTGAAATTGTCGCGACTGATAACGGTGACCCCACGAACTTCATGCCCTTTCCCTCGCATAAACGCAAGACCTTTAACGGGCTTTGCCTGGTGATTGTTCGTGGAAGGCCGGGGCAGCCGGGAACGATCAAGCTGAAAGCGGAATCCGACTCTCTCGAAAGCGCCACCGTCATTTTACATAGTGTTGCGGAAAAGGCGGACACCGGCGTCGCACCACACGTGAACAGCAAAGAGGGGCCGAGAGCAAAGCCGGGCGAAAATCCCATTATCTGGGCTGATGTGCCGGATGTGGCGGTCATTCGCGTGGATGACACCTACTATATGAGCAGCACCACCATGCACATGAGTCCGGGGCTGCCCATCATGAAGTCCAAGGATCTGGTCAACTGGGACATGATCGGCTATGCCTACGACCGACTGGTCGAAAACGATGCGATGAACCTGGAAAACGGCAGGAGCAGCTACGGCCGGGGATCCTGGGCCAGCAGCTTTCGTTACCACAACGGCACCTACTATGTGTCCACGTTTTCCAGCACCAGCGGCCGAACTCATGTCTACACAACCAAGGACATTGAAAAGGGCGATTGGAAAGCGACTTCATTTGCCCCGTCTCTGCACGACCATTCCTTGTTCTTCGAGGACGACGGGCGCGTGTTCATGACCTATGGAAGTGGAGATATCAAAATCATCGAATTGACTTCCGACGCATCGGTCATCAAGCTTGGCGGACTCAACCGGATCATTATAAAAGATGCCAGCCTGGTCGCAGGCCCTAATGTCGGGCTGAAGGCTGAAGGCTCGCACCTGTTTAAAATTAACGGCAAATATTACGTTTTTCTCATTACCTGGCCGAAGGGTGGGATTCGCACGGAATTGGTTTTTCGATCGGATCATCTTACTGGGCCGTATGAGGGTAAAGTCGCGCTAAGCGATAGAGGCATTGCACAAGGAAGTATCATAGAGACACCCGAAGGTGATTGGTATGCCATGCTGTTTCGCGATTATGGAGCTGTCGGGCGCATCCCCTATCTGGTCCCGGTGACGTGGGAAGACGACTGGCCTGTATTCGGAATCAATGGAAACGTTCCCCATGTTCTGGATATTATGGCGGAACCTCAGGATATTCCTGGAATTGTCGCATCCGA
>CAZMWN010000120.1:405-10009 GCA_964569935.1 uncultured Pirellulales bacterium | reverse complement strand
CATTATGACTAATGCTTATAGCGCTCTTATATTTTCAGTTGATTTCACATTTGTTCAATCTTTCTAATCGCATAAAACTTCAGCTAAACAAAGCTGCCGGGTACTGAAAAATATATGGATTTTCAATGATGCTAACTCAGGCTAAAAAAAAGCCCAATGCCAGCAAGGTGTCGGTTCCCAATATAGTTATTACATTCACTTTCATTGCAGGAATTATTTCCTGAAGGTTATTATAATATTTCGTCGTTTTGTTTATTGCTTTGAGTGCAAAAGGTGTTGTTGCAAGGGCAATCAGGCTCATAGCGGGCATAAATTTCAAGGCCACCCCTCCAATTATACATAAATAGGTCACCACCATCACACCGGCATATAATCTACTTGCTTTTTTTCTCCCTAAAGCAATGACAAGATGGTAACGCCCTCCTTTTTTGTCCGCTTCAACATCCGGAAACTCGTTTAGAAGAAGCAGGTTTGCAGTTAAAAGTCCCGGGGCGAGAGAGGCAACAATCGCTTCGATGCTGTAGCTGCCGGTTTGAATAAAGTAAGTTCCCAGAACCGGTAAACTCCCCAGTCCGAGACCGGCAAAGAGCTCTCCGATCAGCCATTTTGTCAGATGTGAAGTATAATAATAAGCAATCCCTCCACCAAGAAAGATTAAGGGTAGAAGCTGCCAGCCGGAAGCATAAGCCAGATAAATGCCAATTAGAAAGGCCAATGCAAGAGAAGCCATACCGAATATGTAGACGCTCTTTGGATTAAGAAGAGCTTGAGTGAGAATTTCACTTCCTCCGGAAAAAGGAGTTGGTGTGGTTTCGAAATCTATACCGCTTTTATAATCAAAGTAATCGTTGAGGACGTTGGCGCTGGTGTGGGCTAAAAGCAGACCAAGGACTGTTAGAAAGAATTTGAGCCAATCAAAATGACCTTCATTCGAGGAGATTGCCGTACCTAATAGTACCAGGACTATAGAGAGCAAGAGAAACTCAGGCCGAATTTCCAGGAACCAAATTCTGAATTTCATTCATATTTCCCTTCATAATGCTTGATTTAACAGAATTATCCGGGTTATTCAATATCTCGCCACTTCTTTTTATATTTATATAGTCCGAAAACTGACAAACTTAGCGAAACCTGATATATAAAATATCTAACGTTTTCAAGGCAAAGAAACCAATTATACGTCGTATTTGATTTAATGCTTTGTTTATGTGCCGTATTTTTTAAGAGTTTTTTTGATATGTCACCCTTTTTTTGGGTCAAAGGGTATTATTTTATGCTCGATTCATGGGATTATAATACAACCTTTTCATAATTATGAACAATAAGGTTGTTATTAATCCAAAAGGAAAATTTTACCTGGTTGCCGTTTATATTAAGCAGGAAAATTTTCCTAACCCTTCTATTGTAACCTGCCGATAGTGTTTTCGCTTAGTTATTTTGAAATGCCCATGTTATCGGAAGTGAACTTATATAAGTTGAATTGTTAAGGCAATGCCAGGAAAGGAATGTTTAGTTCCGATGATTAGTTTTTCGAGCTATGCTATAAACCGTGTAGTTCCCGTAGATTATTGGATAAATTGGCACCTTGTTGTTTTTATTGAGAGCAATAAGCAGCATATAATCTGTGGGGACGAATAAGTTTAAGCTGATATTTAGGTATTCAAAATAAATTTCTATAGACTGAATAGAAAGATGCAGTTGAGGTTTTATATCTTATTATTTTTGTCTGTAGCACTGCATATAATGCCATGCAGCGCGCAAGACAGGAGCGATTCTGAGCGGAACCGTGAGTATAAAATTAAGGCTGCTTTTTTATATAACTTTATCAAATTCGTGGATTGGCCGGAAGATAAGTCTGCGGACCAGAATAAGCCTATAATTATTGGCATTATTGGCAAAGATCCATTTGGGGATGCCTTTGAACCAATGACTAAAAAACAGATTAAGGGAAGGAATGGTCTTATAAAGCGGTTCGAGGGTATAGAAAAACTGAAAAAATCAGGCAAAACAGATAAATCTATAGTTGAATCTTTAAGGAGATGCCATCTTATATTCATCTGCTCTTCGGAAAAAGAAAATCTGACTGACGTTATTAATTTGGTTGATAAACATGGTGTTTTAACGGTGGGTGAAACGCCCGGTATGCTCAAATCCGGGGGCATGATTAATTTTGTAGTGGAAGAAAACAAGGTTCGTTTCGAGATTAATCTTACTACTGCCAAGAATAATAAATTAAAGATTAGGTCTCAGCTGTTACGGTTGGCAAAAAAAGTGGTTGAAGAAAAATGACCATACAAGCTAAGAGCTAATGACGACGGTTATGCGTAATTTAACAATAAAATATAAACTGATCGCGATTACAATGCTGACATGTCTTGCGGCGCTACTGTTGGTAGGTACAGGAGTTATTTTATGGGAATGGCTTAATCTTCGTCGCATAATGGCACGAAATCTATCGATACAAGCTGAGATGATAGCTGATAATTGTAAGGCTGCGTTAGCTTT
This sequence comes from uncultured Pirellulales bacterium, assembly GCA_964569935.1. Classification (GTDB taxonomy): domain Bacteria; phylum Planctomycetota; class Phycisphaerae; order Sedimentisphaerales; family Anaerobacaceae; genus JAFGPS01. The sequence goes on along the minus strand of CAZMWN010000120.1, from coordinate 7,504 downwards.
TGAGGATAACCAGGATGCGATGGAGACACTTAAAGCTCTTCATGTACAAACATCCGTTGTCTTTGGCTGTGTATATAACAACAAAGGTGAGATTTTTGCAAGTTATTATAACGACAAGGTTGATAATAGTATCCAGCCGATTGAGCTTATAGAGGATAGTTACAGGTTTGCTGATGATTATTTGACAGTTTATAAAACTATTGTTCTCGAAGATGAAATAATAGGAACAGTCTGTCTCCAATCAGATTTGCAGCCTATGTATACAATGCTCGGTCGCAGTGCAAGTATTATTATTGGTGTTATGTTACTTGCATTTTCTACGGCTTATCTTGTCTCGTCGCGACTTCAGAGAATTATTTCCAAGCCGATTCTGGATATTGCAGATGTTGCAAAGGTTGTCTCGGAACAAAAAGACTACTCCACTCGTGCTGCAAGCCACACTAATGATGAAGTTGGTGTCCTTATAAATACTTTCAATGAAATGCTGGAACAAATCCAGCAACGCGATTCTGCCCTGGTCAAGGCCAAAAGCGATCTGGAGGAACGAGTTGAACTGCGTACCGCTGATCTCACAACAGCCAATGAACAATTAATCAGGGAAGTAGAAGAGCGTGAAAAGTCGGAAGCAAGGCAGGCAAGACTGCTTAAAGTTTTAGCAAAAGCTAATGAGGAGTTAAAAGATTTCGCATATATTATTTCGCATGATTTGAAAGCACCACTGAGAGGAATCAGTACGCTGGCAGATTGGATAAAAAGTGATTATGGAGATAAGCTTGATGAGGCCGGTAAAGAGCAGATAGATTTGCTCTCATCACGCGCAATTCGAATGCATTACTTAATTGATGGTGTCCTTCAGTGTTCAAGGATTGGACGTATAAAAGAAGAAAGGGTTCAGATAAATCTCAACGAGCTGGTACCTGAAGTTATTGATATGATTTCTCCTCCAGATAACATTAAAGTCACGATTGAAAACAAATTGCCTGTAATTACCAGCGAGAATACACGGATTATGCAGGTATTCCAAAATCTGTTAAGCAATGCCGTAAAATACATGGATAAAGCGGAAGGCTGGGTAAAAATCCATTGCGTCGAAGAAGACAACCACTGGATATTCAGTGTTTCTGATAATGGTCCAGGTATCGAAGAAAAGTACTTTGAAAAAATATTTCAGATTTTTCAAACATTATCACCGAGGGATGAGTTTGAGAGTACCGGTGTCGGTCTTACAGTAGCTAAGAAAATTATAGAATTATATGATGGAAAGATTTGGGTAGAATCAGATCCCGGACAAGGAAGCACATTCTTTTTCTCATTACTAAAACAGGAAAGTGAAGTGTATGATGCGAAGCTCGATGCCATTTTTAATTATAAATAATCAGATTTCTATGAAGGATTCTGTTAATAATAGAAACGAATTATGGTGTTGTGTAAACTTCACTTTCCGTTCCTGAGAGATGAACGAGCAACATATGAAAGAACCCGGAATAGTCATAGAGAAAGCTCTGTAACATAAACGGAAGAGTAGTTATGAAAATCACACAAAAGCATTGGACTGAAGAAGCTGGGTGGCAAACACTGTCTGCTAATGGATTCAGTGATCAAGTTCAATTGGTGCTTGTGTTCGGAGATAACACCATCCTCACACAGGAATCACGTCTACAAGAGGTAAGGCAGTTCTTCCCTCAAGGGCGAATCGTCGGTTGCTCTACAGCCGGTGAGATCATTGGTAATCGGGTTTTCGATAACTCTCTCACAGCAACGGGAGTATTCTTTGAAGATTCCAGGCTGCAGTTTGTTGAGACAAAGCTGGATAACATGGAAGGAAGTTTCAGTGCCGGTGAGAAATTGGGTGAAGCACTAAATCCAGAGGGACTAACTCATGTTTTTGTATTATCGGAGGGTTTAAATATCAATGGAAGTGCCTTGACTAAGGGACTCCATAGCAAACTGCCTGCCAACATAGCTGTAACAGGCGGTTTGGCCGGAGATCAAGACCGGTTCAGGGAAACCTTAGTTTTCATGGACGGTGTTTCGAGGGAAAATATCGTTGCGGCAATAGGTTTCTATGGGGACTCTTTACAAATCGGTTATGGTTCAAGAGGAGGCTGGGACCCATTCGGTCCGGACCGACAAGTTACACACTCAGAAGCAAATGTCCTTTACGAATTAGATGGAAAATCTTCTTTGGAATTATATAAGAAATATCTTGATAAGCAAGCCAAAGGTCTCCCGGCTACAGGGCATCTATTTCCGCTGAGTCTTACCTCGAACGGTGGAGAGAAACAAATCGTCCGGACCCTTCTTTCAGTCAACGAAGATGATGGTAGTATGACATTTGCAGGAGATGTTCCAGAAGGCAATTACGTGCGTCTTATGAAAGCCAATTTCGAGAGGTTGGTAGAGGTAGCCGCTGAGTCAGCCAAGCAGTCTCTATCAGTGGAATCACCCACCCCCGATCTGGCTGTGCTTGTCAGTTGTGTCGGCAGAAAGTTGATGCTCAAGCAGAGGGTTGATGAAGAAGTGGAAAGTGTCCAGAATATACTCGGTTCAGGCACTGCCTTAACAGGTTTCTATTCGTATGGTGAAATCTGTCCCGTCGGACCTGATGGAAGGCAGGCTGAACTACATAACCAGACTATGACAATAACGACTTTTTCTGAGAGATAGGATCGAATCATGAATAAGTTGCTAAAACGTCAAATTAAGAAGTTCCTGGGAGATGTAGACTCCGTTCCGAAAGATCTAGGGCCGTTGTTTAACGCGATAAGTGACGCTTACGATGGCTTCGATACGGACCGACGTTTGATCGAACGCGCGTTTGATATAAGTTCTGAGGAACTAAGAGAGAGAAATCGAAAACTGTCTCTTGCTGTTAGCGAGCACAAAGAAGTGCAGGCAAATACAAAACACACCCTCTCACTTCTTACAGCAACTTTGGAATCAACCGCGGATGGTATTCTTGTCGTTGACCTGGATGGGAAGGTTGTTAGCTATAATCATAAATTCCTACATTTATGGCGAATTCCTGACAGGATAGTAGAAAGCAGAGACGATAGTAAATTGCTTACGCACGTACTGGATCAACTAATTGATCCTGAAGGATTTCTTAATGAGGTTCGCAGGCTTTACGCCCATATTGAGGAGGAATCTTTCGATTTATTGAAGTTCAAGGATGACCGTGTATTTGAGAGATTCTCACAACCTCAGAAGATTGGTGACAGAATTGTCGGGCGAGTGTGGAGTTTCCACGATATAACTGAACGCATAAAAGCAGAAGTGGCTTTGGGTGAGAGTAAGCATCGTCTAAACATCGTATTAAATTCTATTTTAACCGGGGTGGTGATTATAGATGCCGAGACTCATCACATTATTGATGCAAACCAACTTGGAGCTGAGTTAATCGGCCTTTCTAAAGAAGAGATAATTGATAGGATTTGCTATAATTTTATCTGTCCGGTTGAAAAAGGCAAATGTCCAATAAGTGATTTAGGTCAATCAATAAACCAAACAGAGTGTACGCTTATGAGAGGGGATGGCAAAAAAATCCCAATTCTCAAGACAGTTACTCCCACATCTTGGCAGGGTCATTCATATTTTATCGAGAGCTTTATAGATATATCCGCGCTTAAAGAAGCCCAAAAACGGCAGGAGGAGCTATTGGGGCAGGTAGAGAAGACAAATCAAGAACTAAGAGACTTTGCATACATTGTTTCGCACGATTTGAAGGCCCCACTGCGTGGAATAAACACTCTGGCCACGTGGATAACTGATGATTATGCACAAAATTTTGACCAGGAAGGCAAAAAGCAGATGGCTCTGCTCGTCAAAAGAGTTGGACGGATGCATAACTTGATTGAAGGTGTGCTTCAGTATTCAAGGATTGGGCGTATAGATGAAGAACGGGTTCGGGTAAATCTTAATGAACTCGTCCCTGAAGTTATTGATATGGTTTCCCCTCCGGAAAATATCGAAATTACTATTGAAAACGAATTGCCTGTAATTACCTGTGGGAAAACACGCATTATGCAGGTGTTCCAGAATCTGCTTAGTAACACTATAAAATATATGGATAAATCAGAAGGCTGGGTAAAAATAGGTTGCGTCGAAAAAGATGACCACTGGATATTCAGTGTTTCTGATAATGGCCCAGGTATCAAAAAGAAGTATTTCGAGAAAATCTTTCAGATTTTCCAGACTTTGTCACCGAAAGATGAGTATGAAAGCACCGGTGTCGGCCTTACGGTGACAAAGAAAATTGTAGAATTACATGGAGGAAGGGTTTGGGTTGAATCAAATCCAGGACAGGGAAGCACATTCTTTTTCTCATTACCAAAACAAGAAAGTGAGGTGTACAGTGCGAAGTATGAAACCAATAATGTTAGTTGAGGATGATCACGTCGATGCAATGACACTTAAACGTGCTCTCAAAGACCTAAAAGTGGCTAATCAATTAGTGCACAGAATTAACGGAGAAGAAGCTCTGGAGTACTTAAAAGATGAATCGAATCTAAGACCGTGCGTTATTTTTCTGGATTTGAATATGCCGAAAATGAATGGCATTGAATTCCTGCAGGTCGCAAAAGCCGACGAGGATTTCAGAAGGATTCCGGTTGTAGTATTCACCACATCTAAAAATGAGTGGGATAGATTTGAAAGTTTCAATCTCAGTGCTGCCGGTTATATTGTCAAGCCTACGGATTATAAAAGTTTTGTGGAAGCAATTAGGACAGTTGAGCTATACTGGACTTTAAGTGAATTTCCAGATGAAGCTCCTGAATATGAAAAAGAAATGGTGGAAAGTCAAACGGAATAAAGATAAAAGGCTTAACCAAATGCTTTTAATTGATAAATCTGGAGCATTTGTTACTATATATTGTTTGTAAGGGCATTCCGCACCTTTTTGCCCCATCAAGCATCTGCTTGTGTGGCTATTATGCTCTTTACCAATCTGCTTAAGCAGAGAAAGTAACTCAGCCGTTACTTCTTTCGTGATGCGCTTATTATACCTTGACTTTGACTGCGGTTGACCTATAACATTGTCACTATTATTGACACTGTCAAATCGGAATCACTAAGAGTACCCCCAATATCCGTAGATTTTTTTACTTTTCAATAAGCAGCCTGAAAAATCCCCTTGGTTTAAAGTGATATTATATAGGAGTTTTCCTTAACCGGATGCCTAAAGATCGGATAGAAAGTTATCTTTTTGAAGATAGTTTTGGACATAGTCTTTTATTGCATTTTCAAGTGAAGTCGTTTTTGTATCATAGCCTGATTTACGTAGTTTGGCTATTTCAGCACAGGTGTAGTATTGATACTGATTTCGAATGGAATCGGGCATTTCAATATATTCAATTTTCGGTTTTCTTCCCATCCCGACAAAAACTGCTTTCACCAGATCATTCCATGTGCGGGGCTCGCCGGTTCCAATATTAAAAAGTCCGCTTAGCCGTGTGTTATCCAAAAAGAACAGGGTCATATCCACAGCATCTTTAATATAAACAAAATCTCGTACTTGCTCGCCGTCTTTGAATTCGGGTTTATATGATTTGAAAAGATAGACTTTACCGGTGGCATTTATCTGCTCGAAGGCCTTTAGACAAAAGCTTCTCATGTTGGCTTTATGATATTCATTTGGCCCGAATACATTAAAGTACTTCAAACCGACAATTTTTTTTAACAGTCCGGTCCTGCGTGCCCACAGGTCAAAAAGATGTTTGGAATAGCCATACATATTCAAAGGCCTGAGACATTCCAGTCCATTTTCATCATCGCTGAATCCGACCGAGCCGTCACCATAAGTGGCTGCGCTCGAAGCATAAATGAAACGAATATTGGCGTTGGTCGCCCATTGGGCTAACAACTTGCTGTATTCGTAATTGTTTTTTATAAGGTAAGAGGCATTTGTTTCTGTGGTATCAGAGCATGCACCAAGATGGAAAACAGCCTCGATAGAGCTGTCGAGCTTTTCTTCGATGACCATTTCCAGAAAATCGTCTTTCTCAACGTAATCGGCAAAGGACAGATTCCGAAGATTCATCCACCTCTGGTCGCACTCCAGTTGATCGACGACAAGGATATCGGTAATTTGTCTTTTATTTAATGCCGTAATTATTGCAGAGCCAATAAAACCGGCCCCACCGGTAACTATTATCATTTTGCGATACTCCTATGGTTCTTTAAAGTTGTCATAAATTAGTGTGCCTTAGCCGGTGTGTCAATTATTTAAGAGCTTTATGCGCATAAAAAAAGCTGCCCAATACCGAGCAGCAGGGGAAGGAATCAGGAATTTATTTTTTAACAAAGGGCGATATAGCTTGCAATAGCCAGAATCAGAATTCGCCTTTTATTTAATGTGAATGGTATCCAAGTTTCGTAGTAAAATTTCTTCATTAGATTTCCCCGCTAACAATTCTATATAATCATTGTGTTCTTGTTATGCAGTTATCATAACCGATATGGACATTAAAAGCAAGGAAAATCGATTGTTTGCAAGTGTAAGTACTTATCTGCAAAGTGTTTATGAACTGAGAGGGCGGTATTTTTTTGCTACTTCAAAGAAACGACAGATATCTTATAATAGTGCTATTATACCGAACTGACTCATTTCCAAATTGAAGAAATAAATGTTGCAACACCACAGGAATACAGGGGAAATAAATACTGATAATCAGGTAAAGATGCTTTATTGATGTGCCTATGCCGGCCATTAACTAAATTTAACGGCCAACTATAGATAAATCAATTTACTTGACCTTAAACTTCTGCTGGATATAATTTTATGTGATGTATGTATTATTTTACGTTGTTCCCGTATGATAAGCTACAATCAGAAGATATATAGGAAATGGATAGCCATTGAACTTGACGAGTAATTGCATGTCGCGTTGTCATGATGCGATATACAAATAAGGAGACTAAGATGACTGAATATATGCAATATCTGGGTATTTGGACGCCCGGACCCGTTGAGCTTATAATAATTCTAATTATCGCAGTACTCCTGTTCGGCCGAAGATTGCCCGAAATTGCCCGGGGCTTGGGCAAGAGTCTAACAGAGTTCAAAAGAGGCATTCACGAAGCCGAAGAAACCAAGGAT
>CAZMWN010000120.1:0-395 GCA_964569935.1 uncultured Pirellulales bacterium | reverse complement strand
TAACGTTATAATGCATTTTTGATGTTTAGGAGATAAAAATGATTGAATATACACATTATATATTAGCTTTCGGCGGATTAGCAAGCCACTGGGAACTGCTTGTTGTTCTTGCAGTGCTTTTACTGTTATTCGGCAGAAGACTGCCCGAAATAGCTCGAAGTATGGGAAGAAGTCTGACAGAATTTAAAAGGGGGCTTCACGAAGCCGAAGAAACCAAGGATGAATTTGTAAATGACGTCAAGAAAGTTGGTGACGACGTGGCCAAAGAGACCAGAGATGCTGCCGGTTTGGACGATTCTAAGAATACAACACAATAATTCTCATTAGTTCATGACCATCACGGACTTGCCTTGTCTGAAAAATGGGCAAAATCAAAAATAGGATTATCATATTTT
>CAZMWN010000119.1:8018-10016 GCA_964569935.1 uncultured Pirellulales bacterium | reverse complement strand
TATCACATTCGACAAGGGTATATTTACCGTCGGGAAAAATCCCTTCCGGCTCATCGTATTGATTCGGCGCTTGTGAATAGTTAATTACCTTTCCTGTTTCAATATCCAATCCCATAACTTCTGTGCCCTGATAGTTGTAGGCACTGAAAATCAGTTCTTTTTCATCCGGAGGCCGAAAATTCTGTGTTTCGAGATTGCACTCAAACGGTAAATCCCGCTGGTCTAAAATCTTCTTCTTATTCGCCAGTTCCGGTTTGCCGTTTTGATAAACAATATCTGCCAGGTAGAACGCGCCACGCTGGGTCCATGCGATTCGCATGTTCTTACGAGAAACAGCGGGTCCTTCAGAGCATTTTTCGCCGAGCGGCACCGGCGGGCCCGAAAGGTCCTTGTTCAATACCCACAATTCTGCGTTCCTCTCGCTTCGGCTCGCCTGCGGGTCATTGACATCGAATTGCCGTGCTCCGGAAAGCAGAATATCGCCGTTTGCCAGATATAGTGCACGCGTATAGCCTTCGTGGTAGTAGTGGCCTGTCTTTTGGCGGATAATCTTTGTCTCTAACTCGACTTCATAGATGTCACCGAATGTCTTCTCGATGAACAAAATGCGCTTTCCATCGTGCGACCAATCTGCTCGTTGGCCAAATTTAGTTATCTGTTTTATATAAGCCGGCAATTCGTCCAACGGCGATTTGTCTTCTTTACTCTGGAGTTCCCCAAAACAAGCTGTTAACAGAACTGCCACTATAACTAAAATCCAAATTCTACCTTTTTTGCTCCACATTATGTTTCTCCTTTTGCTCAGCAGTATTTAATTCCACTTGATTTTTATTATCCGCAAATATTTTTCGCAGGATGTTTATCAATGTTGCCGGCTCGAAGTAATTCTTTGCCAGACGCAAATAGATGACATTCAAGTCCGAGACACGAATTTTCCCGGAAACATTTTTAAACAGGGCCTGAGCATTACCGCTATAGTCCTTCTCGAATGTGAAAATCAAATCCTCGCCCGAAGTAACGATGCTCTTGATTTGGTGCCTGCCGGCGTCAATTCGCAGCTCTGCCAATTCCAGAAGAAGCTCCACTTCGTCCGGGACCGGGCCGTAAACATCCGTAAATTCAGCCCGGATTTGCTCTAGGTCTTCGGTGACCCTTGCAACTGCAATCTTGCGATAGGCGTCCATCCGGTTTCTGTTGATGGGAATATAATTTTTCGGTATATAAGTGGCAAATCCCAAATCGACGACTGCTGTTGGTATCGGCTCGATAGGCTCATTTGTTAATCTCTTAACGGCATCGGCTAATAGCTCGCAGTACATTTGATAGCCAACCGTCTGAATATGACCGGATTGCTCAGGCCCTAAAATATTACCAGCCCCTCGAATTTCCAGATCTCGCAGGGCGATTCGAAAACCGGCACCTAAGTGCGAATATTCTTCAATAGCTTTTAATCTTTTTGCCGCCAAAGGTGTAATCGGTCGTGACATGGGTAGCAGCATATATGCATACGCCCGATGTTTGTATCTGCCGACTCTGCCGCGAAGCTGGTGCAGTTCAGCCAGGCCGAATCTGTCCGCATCGTTGATAAAAATCGTGTTCGCATTGGGAATATCCAGACCTGATTCGATGATAGTTGTGCACACAAGCACATCGGTTTTCCCTGTAACGAATTCTATCATCGCTGTTTCAAGCTCACTCTTGGGCATCTGCCCGTGTGCGATGCCAACCTTGGCGTCACTGACCAGATTTTGAATTTCCCATGCTTTCTTCTCGATTGTCTTGACCCTGTTATGCAGGAAAAACACCTGGCCCTGGCGGTTCAGCTCTCGATAGATTGCTTTGGTTATTAGTTGTTTGTCGTAGGCGTTCACTTTTGTGACTATACTTCGTCGGTCCAATGGCGGTGTCCCTAAGGAGCTTATGTCGCGAAGACCTAAAAGTGACATATGGAGTGTCCTTGGAATCGGCGTGGCCGTCATCGTGAGAATATCAACGTTA
>CAZMWN010000119.1:0-8008 GCA_964569935.1 uncultured Pirellulales bacterium | reverse complement strand
TACGCAGCTTTTTTAATTTTTCTTTATGTTCCACACCGAAACGCTGCTCTTCGTCGATTATCAAAAGACCCAAATCCTTGAATCTAACGTCCCCGCTAAAGAGCCGGTGTGTCCCTATAAGCACATCGATTTTTCCGGCTTTGGTGTGTGAAATAATGTCCCTGGCCTCTTTAGGCGTTTTAAACCGGTTTAAGACCTCGATCCAAACCGGGAAATCCGCGAACCGCTCGGTAAAAGTCCTGCTGTGCTGCACACTTAAAACCGTTGTCGGCGTCAGGACGGCAACCTGCTTACCGTTTTCGATGGCCTTAAACGACGCCCGCATGGCAAGTTCCGTTTTACCATAACCCACGTCGCCGCAGAGCAGCCTGTCCATCGCCGCCGGCTGTTGCATGTCGGCTTTGATTTGTTCTACGGCTGTGGTTTGGTCGGGTGTCTCCTGATAGGCAAATGATTCTTCGAACTCCACCTGCCAGCTTGAATCTTCGGTAAATGCGATTCCTCCAGCGTCTTGTCGCTTGGCTTGAACTTCGAGCAGTTCGGCGGCCAGGTCCTGGACCGAGCGCGCAACTTTTTCTTTTTGCCTGAGCCATTTTTTCAAACCGACCTTGCTCAATTTAGGCCGCGATGGACTTGTGCCTATATATTTCTGAACCAATGCAATATTGCGAACCGAGACCTGTATTTTCACATGGTCGGCGTATTCGATTGTAAGATACTCATTCGTCCCGGTTTTTTCCTGTATTGTTTCTATCCCTAAAAATTTGCCGATGCCGTACGAAGTATGCACAACATAATCACCTTCCTGCAAATCGCTGAGAGTGTCCACCGGTGCCGTTGCCCGCGCAGGTCTGCGTCTTTGCCGCAGTGTGTATTGCCCGAACAATTCATGGTGACTAATTACGATTATACGTAGAGAATTAATGACAAAGCCCTGATGGATAAAACCCAGCAGCAGCTTAAATCTGGATGGAATTTCATTGTTAATGTCTGTGATAATTTCGGTCACTCGTTTGATTTCAGCGGAACTTTCACAGTAAAGCAACACGTGTTTATCCTGTTTGGCTTCTGTTACCAGCTCCTCCAGCGCAGCCTTATGACCGGCCCATACGGAAGTAGCCTTGTGCTGAAATTGCTGAACACTTTTAATGTCCAATCTGATAAAATCACTCGGTTCTGACGTGGCAAATCTACAGATATGTAATTGCGTAAAATTTTCTGCTGCGTTATGAATATCCGCCCAGCTATAAAGCCGACTCGCATCTTCGACCCTGGCTAAAAAAACCTGCGCAACTTCCTGTATCTCATTCGGCTCTTCAAAAATGATTATTGTATCTTTCGGCAGGACATTCAAAAAAAGCTCCCTTTGCTCTATCGCAGTTCCACATACTGCCGAGATTATCCTGATACTTTCTATCTGCTGGCTCGAACGCTGCGTATCCAGATTGATTACGCGGATGCATTCAATCGTAACACCAAAAAATTCTATACTAAATGCTACGGTACCCGGTGAGGAAATAACCGATTCTTTACCTAATAGCACCTTTTCATCGATCAGCGGGGCATAGATGTCAACAATACCGCCGCGTCTGGCAAACTGACCCGGTAAATCGATCCTGTCAACATGCTCGAATTCGTTTTCAACGAGCCACTCGACCAAATCTTCAGGTGAGACCTGCTGTTTAATTTGCGTTCTCAGACTACTCGATTCTATCGCCTGTGGCTTTGGTATCGGCTGGCAGAGTGCTTGTATTGATGTTGGAATAAAGAATTCGCTTCCGTGTAGATCAGAATCGAGATACGAAATACGAGATACAAGTTTCAATCTCTGTGCCCGAATTTCATCGGTTGCATCAGCCAAATCCTCCTCTCCGGTCCAGGCGCTTAAAGACTCAACTCTTTCGCATCCGAATGTTTGGGCATCGTCGTTAGCTTTCTCGGCATCATCGATATGGGGGCAGACATATAAAATCGGCCGAGAGATTTGCTTTGATATATACGCTCCGAGGCATCGGGCGAACGACCCCCATGTTCCCTCAACTTTAACCACTTCTGTACTGTCGGTAGTGCCTCTAAGCTGAGCTATTATCTCTTTGACTCTCTTGTCTTGCCCAAGCTCCATATATGCATTGTACGTCAAAGCAAATTCTGAAACAATGGTGCATTCCTGCAAAAGCAGGTGAGTAAAAAATTAGCCATGGGTTTAGCCCTGAGATTTTCGTTCACTTATTGCATTTAGAATATTCCGTTTATCACTCTCAAGTGCCAGCTTATCCAATCCATTTAGAATTGTCTGTTCACCGGCAGGACAAAAGCTCGGATTCTTTATTAGCGTTAATAGTACATCTTCCTTTGAGCTCTCAAGCACGAGCTTATCGAAAACCGCCTTGACAAGATGAATCTGTGCCTCCTGGCTAAGATAGTCTCGTCCGGCGATCCTTTCGTATGCATCCCTTTTATGTGACTCCAGAACCAGCTTACCTGCTGCATCTATCTCGGCGATTGTCTCATCCGGAGGTAGATGTCTCTTTGGTTCTCGTGAATGCCTTTCTTCGTCATCGATAACTACAACACAGCTTTGCAGGCAGGTAGCAATAACAAGTAATCCGATTACCAGGAAGCCTTTTTTCATTGTTTATTCTCCAAAATAATAAATATCGAATCTCAAATTAGACGCATGCACAATATCAGATGCTAATAACCTGGTCAAATCTTATTCCCGCTCTGTTTAATGGATAATAGTACTTAATCCTGCAGGGAGGAAGATTATCATATAATTTCCCAGATAAGTGTTGAGAAAAAAGAAATAATTTTGTAGTATATATAGTGCAAAAGGTGGACTCAATTTACCTGTGGGCCTGATTTTATCAAGAGCATGGTGGTCAGAGTAGTATGGCTAAGCTGCAGTTTATAGCGATAAGCACACTCCAAGAGTTGCTCAGAAATAATTATCAGGGATTGACAATCATGAAGCGTGAAAGAAAGCATATCCAATACAGCACAGGAGCATTTACATTAATCGAGCTATTGGTGGTTATTGCTATTATTGCTCTTTTAATGGCAATCCTGACGCCTGTTCTGCATAAAGTCAAGGAGGCAGCAAAGGAAACAATCTGTAAATCCAATTTAAGAAGTGTGGGATTTGGTATATTGCTTTACATGCAGGATAATGATTACGTAATTGCAAATTCCCGCAGGACTAATGAGTTCCAGTGGTACGATTCATCAGGCGATTTCAGAAGCACCAATGATACCGATGCTTATTGGGGTGTTGCCTACAAAGATTACATAAAAGAGACAAAGGTTTTCGGTTGTCCCAGTTTCAGGCATGTTGCTGAATTAATATATCCTGAAGATCCGACACTGATTCGCGAGGCGGCTTTCGGTCTTAATTCTTTCATCAGCGGTACTAAAACAACGGATTTAAAAAATCATGCAAAAATTATTGTCGCTCACGATCATGTTGAGCCCAAGATGGAACAGGGCAGCCGGGATATGTTCTATAATGACGGCCCAGGTACCGAGAATTTGACGCACTATCGGCAGGGTGGCGACCGGGCGGAATTCTATCGGGGGATTTTCAGACATAGTATCAGAGAACGTGGTGACTTCAGGACCGGGGGAAGGGCCAATATCCTATGGCTGGATGGACATGTTGAGCCTCTTGAAGAAACAACAGGAGATGATGTACCTGAGGTGTGGTACACGGGAGGTATCGAACAGACCTGGGGCTTGGGCTAAAAAAGGTCTGTTTAATCCTATGTTCTACAACCGAAAAAACAATCCACGCAATTCAAGGATAATAAAATAAGAGTATGTTCTTGTTTTTCTTTCTTGAAAATATCGCCTTACAACATATATTTTTCGATAGGCACCGACGAGGACAAAGCCTAAAATAAAATCAAATCCGCAGTTACAAATGTACCTTTAATCCAATTTAGCTTGAAACAGTAGGGCTCTATGCGTATTATTGTCATATTATGATTGCAGGATACTTTAATGAAGGATGATTGTTTATGGATAAAGAACAGATATATATCAGACAACCTGCGTTTGCTATAAAACTATGGAAATGTATCCTTTGGGCTTTGTGTGTTTCCCTAATATGTGCATTTGGCACAATGGGATGTGCTTTGATAAAGGAACACCGCGGGGATAGCTGCTGGATCAGTCTATTTAATGGCAAGGACCTTAAGGAATGGAAGATTAAAGTCACTGGTCATGAACTCAATGACAACCATGGGAACACGTTTCGGGTGGAGAACGGAATCCTGAAGGTCTCGTACGATCAGTACGAAAAGTTTGATGGAAAATTTGGGCACCTTTTCTACAAGGAACCGTTTTCACACTATCGTCTCCGTGTGGAATATCGGTTCGTGGGTGAGCAGGCACCGGGAGGTCCTGGATGGGCTTTTCGCAATAGCGGTATTATGTTGCACTGCCAGTCGCCTGAGAGCATGAGGGAGGAACAGAATTTTCCAGTTTCCATCGAGGCTCAGCTTCTCGGGGGTAACGGTACGGATGAGCGTCCCACCGGTAATGTGTGTTCACCTGGCACACATATTGTCATGGATAATAAACTTATCACCCAGCATTGCATCCAATCTGATTCAGAAACGTATCATGGCGACCAGTGGGTGACGATGGAAGTTGAGGTTCATGGCAATTCCACCATCAGGCACATTGTAAACGGCCGGGTTGTACTGGAATATGAACAGCCACAGCTTGATGAAAAAGATTCTGATGCCCAAAGACTAATTAAGAACGGCGATAAAATGCTGCATGGAGGCTACATCGCTCTTCAAGCGGAGAGCCACCCTGTTGAATTCCGAAAGGTTGAAATACTTCCTTTGGAAAACTAACATTGGTTGGCAGAAGTGATAAGCCAGCGATCTACGGGTGCGAATCCTTAGCGTACAGAAAACGTAACCAGTCCAATGCAATCTATAAGGATTTGATGTTTTTCAAAACAGTTTTGACTATTAATGGCAGAGACTCGAACTATCCATGATATCATCGAACGCTTTCATACGAACTGGCAGGGATATATCCGCCGGTATTGGATATTTCTTGTTCTGACCATCCTTGCAGCAACGGCAGATATGTTCTCGACAGTTTACTTCATGCACGTCGAAGGTGCCCAGATAGAAAGACATCCGACTATTCGTCTGCTCTCGTTGTTTCTGGGGCCTATGCTTGGTCCTATCGTCGGGAAGCTATGGCAGTTAGCTGCAATCTTTGCCGTGACAATATATCTTCGTCGCTGGGCTGTTTATATTTTCGTGACTGTTATAATTCTGTATTCCTGGGCGGCATGGTACAATATCTGGGGAAGATTTTTATACTATCCTTTACTCATTGAATTTCTTGATCATTTGACGGGCTAAAAAGAGCGAATCAGCAACAGTGGTGGTGGGGCTGCTATAAATTACCCTGGATGCCAGAGAGTGTTAGTTTAGCTTCAGTCCGGCTGTTCCTTGAATCGTGGGCTACAGCCCAAAGCGGCCAGGTTGTTGAGCTTACGGATAAGGCACATTTACTCAAGCAGGCCCTGAAGAAAACACCACCATTGCGTTCCCAGGACTATAAATGATAATTATAGCTGTTTAATGTAAGCTTGACCTATTGCACTTATGTGATTAAACTAACTGAGCAAACACATAAACGTTGTGAGGTTAACAAGGATACAATATCTATTCAATCTTAAAGGAGATTTATCATGAAATCATTAAAAGCGAGGCTATTGTGGATAACAATTTTATTGGCATTTGTTATTTCAGGGCAGGTGTCTCCGGGGGCCGAACAGGCAGAGGCCATCGAAGTTATGTCATCAGGGCCTGATCAAGCTGTTGAACAGGCAGCGCCTTCAGTGGTGGCCCATTTTCACCTAAGCGGTGCGTTGACTGAATCGGAGATGGTTGATCCATTAGGTCTAACAGCCGGACAAATAACATCTCTGAGAACCTTAGTTTCTCGAATTGAACAGGCAAGCAGCGATGATAAAGTTAAAGCTGTAGTATTGACTTTTGACAGTATGTCACTTGGGTTTGGGCAGTTGGAAGAGCTCCGGGAAGCTATTGCCGGGCTCAAGGCGGCTGGGAAAAAGGTCTATGTACATGCCGAGGGAATGAATATTTTTGTATATAGTTTGCTTTGTGCCGGCAATAATCTCAGTGTAGCACCGCAATCAGCGCTATGGTTTATCGGTATCTATACTGAATCGATTTACGTAAAGGACCTGCTCGACAAGATTGGAGTCCAGGGTGATTTTCTGCACATGGGAGACTATAAATCCGCTGCGGAGATATTTACGCGATCCGAACCGAGTGAGCCTGCTGAGGAGAATATTAATTGGTTGTTGGACGGTTATTACGAGTCTCTGGTAAAGATGATTGCACAATCGCGGGGTATGACTGCAGAGCAGGTTAGAGAGCTCATCGATAACGGTCCCTACCTTGCAGAGCAGGCACTGGAAAAAGGATTAATTGATGCGGTGGAAACGCGTGAAGAATTTCTTGTTCGAGTTAAAGCTGATATTGAAGGGCATGTAAAAGTTGATAATCGGTATGGTCAGGAGGAGAAATCCCAAATAAACCTTGCCAATCCATTTGCACTTTTTGCTGTCCTGTCTGAGATGCTTAATCCTCCACAGAAGCCGCAAAAAGACACGGTGGCTTTAATCTATGTTGAAGGTGCTATTCTGCCGGGTTATGGTCAACCGAGTTTATTCGGACAATCGGGCATAGCTTTCAGTGGTGACATACGCAAGGCCCTTGAGGTTGCGGCCAGAGACGATTCTGTCAAGGCGGTTGTGATGCGTGTGGATTCGCCTGGTGGATCCGCTGAAGCCAGCGAAGTTATCCTCAATGCCACGCAACAAGTTAAAATTAAAAAACCATTTATTGTTTCAATGGGCAATGTCGCCGGCAGCGGCGGCTACTATATATCATGCGCAGCCGATGCCATATTTGCCGATGAGGTCACTATTACAGCGTCCATTGGTGTGGTAGGTGGAAAACTTATTACTGCAGATATGTGGGATAAACTCGGTGTCAACTGGATTGGCTACAAACGTGGTGCCAATGCTGATTTCCTCAATAGCCTGCAACCATTTGATGATTCGCAGCGAAAGTTGCTTGAGGATTATATGCAAAAGATTTACGATGTCTTTAAGAGCCACGTAGCCCAAGGCCGCGGTGACAAACTCACCAAGCCGCTTGATGAGATAGCAGGGGGGCGTGTCTATACGGGTAAGCAGGCCTTGGAGTTGGGATTAGTGGATAAAATCGGCGGGCTTAACCGGACGATCGATTATGCTGCAGCCCAGGCGTCACTCGATGATTACGATGTCCGTGTCATTCCACGTCCTAAGGATTTTATAACGCTGTTAATGGAAGAATATTCAGGGCAGGGTGAAAGGCCGACCGATATTTCAATGCCTGATGCAACGGCTCTGTTCTCCGGCAATCCCACCTTCAAGAGTCTTTTTGAACTCTTGCGAAAGACCGAGCCACAACGTGCCAAAGCCCTCTATCAAGCCCTGATGCGGATCGAATTAATCCGCCGGGAAAACGTTATAATGATGATGCCTTTTGATCTGGTAATCAATTAAGCCCATTAGTTAGTATTTAAGACGCTTATAGGTTAGGCGTTCTTGGTTTTCATTTTGCAAATAGGGCTATAGTTGTATTTCAAGTGGTTTAAGTATCTCAGTTAGATAATGATTTGCTGGCTTCGGCAGTGCCTCCGTATGCACCCATATTGACGATGTCACCGTTTGGTAATGGCTCATCTCCTATGAAACTACTCATGTCCCCTGCGTCAATACAGGGACTTGTAAGGTCATCAGTTACCCAGCTTTCGCTTTGTGTGTTATATCTTCCGGCCTGAGATTTGAGGTGGAAATCGACGTTATCAGCATCTGCGAAATAGGGATCAACATAAATATTGCCTTCGCCTGACCATGGACCGGTGCCTTGGCTGTTTGACACGTTGCTATAGGTAATAG
>CAZMWN010000118.1:0-10067 GCA_964569935.1 uncultured Pirellulales bacterium | reverse complement strand
TGATAGGACGGATCCGTGTGGTCTCGAATTTCAATAACCGGAGAGAAGCGAACCATCTTATGCTGTGGATCAAAAAGGTCACCGGCGGTTCGAGGGGCCACAACCGTGGGACCGGTAATTAGCTTTCGATGCCTCAAGTCTGTGAGAATTCGGTCCGCTTCGGCCCTGTAATTATAGATACCTGAGCTGTTGCCCCATCGTCCTGCGGCAAAGTACAATGCCATCGCAAAATACTCTTCACCATCCGCTGCGGGCATTTCATCGTTCGGTGTACCGTCCCTTTTTACCGACCAGGAGAAATAGCCATAGGCAGGGTGATTGGGCTCATTATGATACATATATGTCTTGGCCCAGTTCCAAATCGCATCAAACTCGGGCTTTTTATCCAATTGCACAGCAATCATCATGCCATAGGACATGCCTTCGGAACGCACATCGTTATGGTGGATGTCACAGATATAGGCCAGAGGCCCATTGGCATTGGTTCCCGCAGAGAAATAAACTGATTCTGTGTTGGGGTCGCCATAGAACAGTTGCTCGAAGGCTGTGTTGATTTTTTCGGACACTTCCTGGGGGCTGTGGCCGACCTCAACGAACAGATTGCGGTATTTACCAGTCACGAAAGCACTACCAATGTCCTGGCTCATTTCACTTTTTTTTTATCTTGTGAGTCAATAGGAGCACCCCCGAAATAGCTTTCGGGTGGGCCGAGATAGCTTGGCTTGACACCGCCTGTATTGACCACAATCTTCTGCAACACAATGCCCGGATCAACCATCCAGAATTTTAAAACATGTTCACCAGGCTTTTCGATGAGGTGTTCAGAGGCCGTAATTTTAATATTCTCACCTACTGCCTGATTCCAGGTCGGAGGATATTTCCAGTCGGGAACTGTGTCCTTTTCATGGATGTTTATGACCTTGGGCGTTTCATCGTCAAAAGAAACGGCATACCGTATACCGTGCTCGCCAATATAGTCTTGGGTAGGACAAAAATATGCTTCAACCTTCACGCTGCCGCTACTAAAGAGGTGCATGCGGTATTCCAAGCGAGGGCTGTCCCCTTCCGGTGTTTGACTCTCTGCCGTAACCGGAACGGGCATGATACCGGATAGCGTTCGACTCAGATTCGGAACGTGTAGCCATTCAACGGGATCTTTATTAATGGCCTTGGTATAATGCTCGGCCTCAATGGATACATAGCCGTTACTTTCCACAAAGCCTTTAACCTCATCCGGTTTCGGAGCGGCAGGATTGTTCACCACGGCCTGAATCACCACACTCACATCATTCGGTCCGGCGACAGTGATCGGAATGCGGTGTGTCCCCTCCGGCACCTTTTGCCAGTCCACACTGACCCACAGGCGCTGCTCCTTGTCAACGGTGCCTTGACGAGGTGTCACTGTAAGCCACGATTCTCCAGCTTTGGTCGTATACTCAAAGGATGCCTGACCGCGATTGAATACATCAATATAGTGCGTCTGCTGATTATAGGGATCCATGGCCGGTAAGACCGCTTCGTTCTCTTGCTGCGGCCACCAGTTTTCCGAACCTTCAATGGCCACACCCATGTCCGCGCCTTCAGGTATCTCAATCTCTTTAACCTTGGGCACAACATCTTTGCGCGGTGGATTCCAGCTTGTAAAACTAATATGCCTAGCATCCATTATATGGTTCCATTTTCCGCCGGCCAGGACCTTATTATAATAGTGGGAAATCTCAGCATCCTTTTTAAACAACTCTTTGACCTTGTTCGCCATATCATTCGCAGCAGCCCGTCCCTGTCTTGCATAGAGGAGGTTCCTGCCGAATGCATAATACATTTCATTTAAATTGGCACACGCAGCCACAGGATGCAGTACGAGTTGATAATAGGCATCCTTGTATTCAGCAGGCATCAGCTTGTTGATACGCTCGGCCTTTTCGAGCAGTCGGTTGTAATCCGCCACCACGGTCTCAGCCTCACGGTAGTGGGCCAGGCTGTAAATGTCCGGACCTAGCATCTCAGGTTTGCGCCGGCCATTGTATTTGGTATAGCCCGTCAGGATTTCGGCAATGGCTTCAGCGTGTTCAGAGCCGAACTGCTGCTGAGCCCACAGACGCGTGTACTCGGGCAAACGCCCGGCCGGCCATTGGTCGGGATTCCAGCCGTAATCCAGGAAAAATCCAATAGGAAATTCCATAGGCTTAAGGTCACCCACGTTCACCAGCCAGATCCGATCCACACCCAGACGATAGCACAAATGCATCTGCTCCCAGACACGTGGTATAGGGCTGGTATTGAGCCACTCATAGCTTACGGGACCACCGTGAAAGTCAAAGTGATAGTACATGCCGTACCCACCAGAGCGTGGCGGGTCATCCGGCTTCGGTAAACGGCGTACATTGCCCCAGTTGTCGTCGCACAACAATAGGGTGACATCTTCCGGCACGCGCATACCCTTGTCATAGTAATCTTGTACTTCCTTGTACAGCGCCCACACTTGCGGGATCGTTGTGACATCCATGCCGGTAACATCGCCGATGATTTTACGCTGGTCGGCTACAATTTTCTCCAGCAATGCAATATTTGTACTCTCGCTCATGGCGGTATCACCGTCACCCCGCATGGCCAGGGTGACAATACTCTCGCGGTCCCCCATGCGTTTTATGCCCCCTGTCCAGAATTCCCGCAGCTTTTCGGCGTTGGTCTCATAGTTCCACTGGCCGTCGCTTCTTCTATTCCATTCCTTATGGGCACGCATCATAGGCTCATGGTGCGTTGTACCCACTACAATGCCGTATTCTTCGGCTAATCTCGGATTATTCGGATCGTCGCTATTGAAGCTCGCCCACCACATAGCAGGCCAAAGGTAATTGCCCTTCATCCGCAGGATAAGTTCAAACAATTTCTCATAAAACTGGTGATTGAATCCGCCGTAGTTTTCCACTGCCCAGCGACCCAACGCCGGTTCTTCATCGTTTAAAAAGATGCCGCGATACTTAACGGCGGGGGGCCCCTGCACATATTTGCCCGGTTTTATAAAAATGGTGTCCTTGGATTTTACCGGCACATCCGCCCACCAATACCAAGGCGACACTCCGATTTGCTCGGATAAATCATAGATGCCGTAAATCGTACCACGTTTGTCGCTGCCTATGATAACTAAAGCGCTCGCAACACCGGGTACAGGCTCCGGCAACACTTGAATCAGAAACGATTCCCACTTGCCCTTGATCTTTGTGACATCAATTTTCTTATCATCAATTAATTGATCGACGATTGGGTTCTTTCCAATCGTGCCTATAATGACAACATTTTTATGCATGGTGACTTTGTCATGCACAACCTCAGGTGTAATACTCGTTACCCGTGCAATATCAGCCTGCAAGTCCTTAACGGCACGTACGACTCCGGCATAATCCTGCGTATCGACATAAATCACGGCAACATCATCTTTTTGTGCAAGAACGAAGCTGCCCTGTTGAGGTGAAGCCTCGACATACCTGGCCTGGCTAACAGCCAAAACAACACTGGGAAACAAGATAGCAGTGATAATTCCCGCAACTAAAACAACAAGCTCATTTTTATTTGTACGATTCATTTTCTCATCTCAAATACAATTTTAACTCGATTTTATTATTTACCTGGACTTTTCTGTGGATTCATTTCTTTATTCAATTTGATATATCTTTGGGCGAATGTCAGGAAAGTTGGCCAGTTCGGCCCGGGTGTATGGCCACCGCTATGTTGGCGGAAAGCCACGTCACCATCAATCAACGGGGTCCCTATTGGAGGGAATTCTGTGGTCCCCATATCCTTCTTACCCAGAAGTTTGTACACTGGCCCAGCGCCTGCCGCAGCCATAAACATGCCCTTGGCATCTACCCATCCGTCTCCATTTGTCGCACCGCCGCTGATAAATACGGGCCGCGGGGCGCACAGGGCTATCAGCTCGTGGGCGTCAATGGGCAGATCGTCCCAAGTCAGTGGACCGGCGTATTTGAGAAAATTGCCGGCCATCCAGTGATATTCACCCGAACCCGCGACGTTTTCCACGATCTCACCCCAATTGCGGCGAAAAAGACTGGCACCCCCTGCGCCGGAGGAACTGACATAGGCGATTGCGAAACGCGGGTCATACGCCATCGTCACGAGCGTGGCCTTGCCGTAGCGCGAGTGGCCCTCAAGCCCGACTTGTCTGGCGTCCACGGACTTGTCCGTCTCAAAGTAATCCAGGGCGCGACTTGCACCCCAAGCCCAGGCACGCAGGGTACCCCAATCATCCGCTTTACGGGGCTGTCCCTTGTTGCACAGACCGATGATACCTTGCGTCAGGCCCGCGCCGTTGTCGGCCTGAATGCTGTTAGGGCGGATAATGGCATAGCCCCATCCCTTGGCAAGCACTTGTTGTTGCCAACTGGGTTCGCCCCCGCGTCCGGCCCTGGCAAAGCGGCCGCCAAAACCGAACTCCATAATCACCGGTACAGGATCTGTTGCGTTGGCCGGTGTGGTCAATGTCACCCGGATATCGACAGATATGGCCGGGTATGATGAATTGTCAACATGACCAACAAGTTGTTTGGTGATAACCGATACATCGCCGTTCTTTTCATCGGTCGTACCGGTCACTTCCCAATTCACCTTTGGTGTGTCCTTTGGGACTCGGCCGTAGATTTCCCTGTCAAAATCCTCTACGATTTCTGGACGTCTCTGATTCCACCACATTTCGGCTGTCGTGACCTTCTGACCGTTCTTCATTAACAGCGGGTCCGGCAGGTTAGGATAGGGATTGGCCTTGGACTCATCGTAATTGGCGTAATTTGGCGCATTGGGATCCATACCATTGCGACCGGGTCGAAGTGATTTGATATCCAGAAGATCCATCATTCTCTGATGATCTTCGGCTGATAAACGCCGAATCTTCACCCAGGAATTATTCGCCGGTCTTTGCGATTCCCGGGCGAAGGAATTACCAAAAAACAGCAGTAAAAGCCATACAGTAACAAGTTTTACGGTAAGCGTTTCACCCATGATACAACCTCCTTCGTAATAATCACTTTAAGATCGTTATCAAGTTTACTTCATTAAAGTTGTTACAAAGGACTTCAATAGTTTAGACTCAATTTTTGTAGTACCTTTTTGCTTTTGAAGCTCTTTGACATGCTGTATAACTATCTGGGTCAATACTGCGCCCGGCCGGGGATAAGCGGCCACAATATAATGGGGCCCCGGAGACGACTCTCCTTCTTCCTGTTCCAGCTCGGCCCTGAGGTTGTCCGGAGATATTAATGAATTAGCGTGCTGGAAGATAACTTTATCCATCACTTTATAGACTTCTTTGCTTTCTTTGACCAAGCCGTAGTAATCAAGAAGCTGAGCAAAAACATAATTCGAGGTGGTATATACGTCTTTGCCCTGGTCCGATTCCACCGGCTCACCGTCTTCAGTGCGGGTCATGAACCAGCCCATCGTGGTCCGGTTATTCTTATAAATAGTCTTGAGAATCTTCCTGGCCCTATCTTCAGAGATAAAAGACTCCTCACCCATGGCAATCAACGCCCAAATAGCATCCAGTTGATTGATCCATGTATCGGTGTTTGTTTTCCCTGTTTCAGGATCGTAGCAAGTGACATAGTACTGTAATCTCTGGCCCTTACTGTTCTTATCCTCCCGCCATAATTTCTCGAAAATCACGGAGACCTGTTCAAAAATCTCTTCGTATTCCTTTTTGGCAGGTCGATCTTTCATCATCTCGGCCATAATTATCATGGCCCTGCAACCGGCCATAAAGATAGTTGCATCATAGGCATCTATGCCAAAAAGCGGTAAGTTATCGAAGGTGTTCTTGACTTCGCCGGGATAGCCTTCCGGAATGCCGTCTCCATCTATATCAAGCTCTTTCAAATGCTCGAACCCGAATTTAAGCACCTTCCAGTTCTTCTTTAAAAAATCAATATTACCTGTGAATTTAACGTTGCGCAGGACCCTTGTGGCCAGTTTTGGGAAAAGATCCACCCAATAGTTGTCATTGTACCAGGCGTAATCGCTGACATTGCGCAGGGCGTGGCCTTTTGGCAAAGCTCCTACATCATGCGACACAGAACCTTTAACCTTAATAGCATCTTTTATCTGCGTCAGTGACATGCCTTTATATTCTTCCGGGTAGTCCTCAAAATGCTTTCTTGCTTCAATAAAAGATGCGTGCAAATGATAATAACGCTCGTTAGTATTCTCCTTCTCAATCGA
Source organism: uncultured Pirellulales bacterium (assembly GCA_964569935.1). Taxonomy (GTDB): domain Bacteria; phylum Planctomycetota; class Phycisphaerae; order Sedimentisphaerales; family Anaerobacaceae; genus JAFGPS01. The sequence goes on along the minus strand of CAZMWN010000118.1, from coordinate 3,839 downwards.
GTTAATAAAACTCTGGCAGAGCTCTTCTTCTATATCGGGAAAGAGGATTAGCAACACCATGGAATACCAATCCACATCCGAAGGATCGATATAGGCGTAATCAAAACATTCCAGGAACCGGGCGGCCTCCTTACCCTTGTTATCCTCGACCCAGACAGCAGCGTTCGACAGCGGGAAACTAAATTCGTTAAGGATTAATCGGGTCAGCCTTAACGCACCGGCCTTATCCTTATTATAAGAAGGACTTTGCTGTATCTCGTTGTATATCCTGTTTTGAATTGTTAGTGTACGGCTGAGCCATTTAGGATAGTTTTGCAGGGCGATTTTCGTCATGTCCAAGGCTCTGGTCTTTTTGTCTTTGAAGTGTTTGACGTATTTGCGGTCAAAGGTTTTCCCGTCGATAAACCGCTGTTGCGGAAAGTCTAAAACTATAGCAACCGGTATTTTTATTGTTGCTTTCGGCTTTAATGTGAAAGTAAGACTGATTGCTGCTCCATAATCCTGGTTCAATATGGCGTCTCTCTTTTCGTAGAAACTGCCGTCATTGTTCAATAACAAATCCTGTTTAAGCCTGTTCAGGCAAAAATAAGGTTGCGTATCTATTTGGACGCTCCGTATTTCCGGAACAGCGATAACCATCCTGTCCTTGGATTCCTTACTGGCCATAACCACGCCTTTGATGCCGACACGCTTGAAATCTTCATGCACATGGCTTTTGACTGGTGTTGAGCATATATAAACAGTATCCTGGTCGGTCGGTTTTAATTCCTTTTCCTGAAGATTGACCAGAGAAGGCCGCGGGATGACCAATGTCACTTCCTGGGTTTTCTGAGAGGTGTTTTTTACCTCGAATTCCTCTACGCCAATCGGCATCAGGGCCTGGGCATCTCCAGATAAAAAGGGAGAAACCATTCTTCTTATCACGCTAACCTTCCCCAGTTTATATGCCATTTCCAGCAAAGGTGTAGCAATAGAAATTGAGACCCTACTTTCAGGTATCGCAGGATGATAGTAGTTTCTCAAGGCAGGTACATCGTCGGGGCCTTCTGCGACCATGGGATCCTTTGTAGTAAGCATTACAAATTCGTCATTTATACGGATAAACGGTGCAGAACATAATTGAATTGCATTCTGATTGAATAAAATCAGCCTGCCGGCATTATTAAGCCTGTTATATAAACCATCGGGAGATATTCCTATCGAGCAGGTCGGGGCGCCTTGTAGAGCGACGGTGTGTGGGAATTGAAGGGTTTTTGACATGCCCTGAAAGTGGACTGTCATTTTATTTTTATCATAAATTTCAGAAATTTGTTTTCCTGAAATTGTAAAAATGTCGCTTATTTTTAAACTACCGACTTTTGGCATTTAATATCTCCTTTGTTAGCTTTCTATATTTCCTGGTTAATAAAAACCAGTCGATAAGCTTTTAATGCGATAGAACAGAAACCCCGAAATTTATGCATTACTAACAATACGATAAACTTAAGGGATGTTTTTTCGGCGCTTTTAGTTTCTTCACGGCGGTTTCTTTCTTTCCACCGAGCTTCACCGGACATTTGGTCGCGGCGCGGGATTTGATCTTTCCAAATAGCAGGTCCACAGCAGACCTTATCGAATCCGGTGTGCCGCTGAAATTGCAGATAACAGCGTCCGCTTCCTTCGTTGTGCCTTCGACATAAGGACTATTGGTTACCACAACAACCTTGTGTCCGGCCTGTTTGAGTTTTTTGATCAGTAACTGATTGTTACCCGATTTGACAATCCGGGCGTAATAGTTGGTCATAACGACTAAATCCGCCTGCTTGGCAAGCATAAGGCACTCTTTAATCTCATCTTCAAAGGCAGAGAATTCCGTATCTGCTAAGATTAAATTTGTAGAAAGTTCCGTCATTCGCTCGCAGAACATATGCGTATGCATATATGGGTCTTTTCCGACGAACTCATAGGGAATGCGCTGTTCTATAACAAGGATTTTCTTGTCTTTTTTTAATGGCAGCAACTTCTTATTGTCGCGCATAACAAGCAGAGCCTTTTTGGCAACATCCCAGCTAAAATCAACGACCGGTTTACTCATAGCGTAAGCCTGGGCTTTCTTCGGATCATTCTTGCCGGCGGTCTTAAACAATCCCTGGTCGTATTTCATCTTCAACAGGCGTCCAACAGCGTCATTGACTCTCTCTTCAGGTAACTCGCCTTTTTCAACAGCCTGCTTAATACCGAAGAAACACTGTGACCTCGACTCGTCATCGGCCTTGAGCAGTATCGTATCGCAACCGGCCTTGATTGCCATCGCACAAGCCTTGGGAAGAGGCCACTTTTTAAGTATGGCAGCCATGCCGATGGCATCCGAAACAATCACTCCGTCAAATCCCAATTCGCCTTTTAACAATCCTGTAAGCAGTATTTCAGACAACGTTGTGGGATATTTGGCATCGTATGCCGGGTAAACAGAATGGCCTGTCATAATAGCCATACATCCGGCATCTATTGCAGACTTGAACGGAACTAAGTCCACATCTTGCATTCTCTTTTTGCTGAGATTGAGTATTTCGAGAACGTCGTGTGCATCAGTGCCCGAAGAGCCGCGGCCCGGATAATGTTTACCGGTAGCGGCGATGTTAGCGTCCTGATACCCTTTAACGGTCGCGGCCACGTGAGCAGCACAGACTTCCGCGTCGTCGCAGAACGACCTGACGCCGATTTCAGGATTTTTCGGGTTCGTATTGCAGTCGCAAACCGGATGGTAAAACTGAGTCACGCCCATATTACTGCATATCTTGGCGAGGGTGTTGGCGACTTTATACGTCAGCTTAAGGTCGCCTATAGCGGCCAGGCCCATTTGCGAGGGAAACTGCCTGATACCGCCGGACATATAATCGTTCTTGAAATCTCCTTCCATATCAATGGTCATATGAAGTGGAATTCCTGACGGCCTGCTCACGGCAATTTTTTGCATTTTATTTAAGGCCGCGGTGTAATCGCCTGGTGTGATGCTGATTCCGAAGGTTTTACCAGCAAAATAGGTGTTCGCTATAGTAAAATAATCTTTCGGCTTCTTGAATGTCTTATCTATCTGGGAATTGCCCCAGTATAGATTTTTACAGGTCTCAAGTGCATAAGGTTCCAGGCAAAGACCTCCACATTGCAATTTTGTGATTTGCTCAATTCCGCTTGGAGTCGGCATTGTGCCGCGCCAGGTAAATGTTAAAAGTTGGCCAACCTTTTCCTCCAAACTCATTTTCGCCAATTTTCTATTAACAAACGCATCTCTTGCTTTTGTGCTTGCTTTTGACATCTTTATCTCCTGTATTATGCCTGTTTATGATTCCCATTTACCATGATTATCAGGTCCCACCCAGAAATCACGTTCATACTTCCATCCGTTCTCGTCGATTTTCAAATCCTTTGTCTTCCATCCCGATTCAATCCGTTTTGTTAAATCATCAAATCCTTTATTCCATGTAAGTCCGTCAGGAACAGTAACATTCATACTCCCGGCGGCATTCGCATATCTCAGACAGGATTCAATGGTATGGTTCCAGACAAATGCAGACAGGAATCCCGCAATAGCCGAATCGCCCGAGCCAAGCGCTCCTACAAATTTTTCTTCTTCATATACCGGGAACCAGAGTTCGCGATTGGCCCAGTTTTCAAGATCTACACAGCCCGCGGCGCCCATTTTTTCAAGTCGGTCCTGACCGGCGGTCCGAACATATAATCCTCTGTGGCCGCATTTGATCATGGCTATTGCCGCACCCATTTTTATTAAATCACTACCGAGAGTGGAAATCTCTTTCACGGTCATATGGTCAAGCACGCTCTCCTTGGGGCCGAGCTTT
>CAZMWN010000117.1:9174-10217 GCA_964569935.1 uncultured Pirellulales bacterium | reverse complement strand
GTGAACCTAATACCATAGGATCACGAATATTAGTAGGATAAATATCAGGATTCTGCCAATCAATTGCAATACTTACGGCGTTCGTTCGTGCCGCTGACTGCGATCCCACCGGCTGAACTACTCCCGGGCCTGCGATATTATATGAAGATTTATTAAAAGGTTTAAATAGCAGAAAAAACAGTAGGATTGAAAGGGCAATCACTAAAATTACCATTGTCGTCTGTTTACGGGAACTAGTTTTGATTTTGGATGCAAGACGTTTGCCTTTTGGACGAACCGATACTTTACGGGGGATTTTCACAACTTTTTGTTCAGCAATACCGGGTTTAACAGGTTTACCAGAAGATGGTTCCTGAACTGCCTCGACAGGTTCATCAATTTCTGGCAGTTCGATTGTTTGACTAAACGGAATTGATGATTGTGCCTCTGGAAGTTCGATAATCGGTGGTTGCCTGAGTACCGGTTCTTCTTCCTGTGGTAGAATATCGGATTTTTCTTCATCCGGAATTTCTTCTGTTGGTTTTTGCATCTCAGGCATTTGCTGCGTTGATGGTTCTACGGCCGGAGGTTCTAAGACGAGAGGTTCTTCGAAAGGAGTATCGGTCGCGGCAGGAGTTTGCTGAGAGTCTTTAGTTTCCGGTTTTTGTTCAGGTGTACCAGAGCGCGACCGCCTTTTTTTCGGTATCGGGACACCGGCAAAAATATGTGAGACCTTGCTTTGCAGTCCTGTTCTGGTTTTTTTCTTCATGTCTTAGCCTATCTCCTCCGCCAAGATCTTGTGTTCAAGGGCGCCTGTAGATTCCGGCGCATAAGCAAAAACAGGCTCATGGGCGCTTGGAGCCTCAGCCAACCTTACGTCTTTGTGGATGACTGTATCAAAGACTAAATCGCCAAAATGCTCTCTCATCTGTTGTTGGACATGCCTGCTCAGTTTTGTCCTGCTCTCGACGAAGGTCAGCAGCACACCGAGTATCTCCAGATTTTCATTAAAATGTCTTTGGACAATATCTACTGTTTCAAGCAATTGCCGTAAACCTTCAAGA
>CAZMWN010000117.1:0-9164 GCA_964569935.1 uncultured Pirellulales bacterium | reverse complement strand
TGTGTTTGTACGGGTATAATAACATCATCGCTTGCCACAAGTGCATTGATTGTCAGTAAACTCAGCGAGGGCGAGCAGTCTATCAGGCACATGTTATAGGAGCCGTTCACTTCCTTAATCCTATTAGCCAGGACATATTCTCTGTTGTCCATAGATGCCAGTTCAAGTTCAACGCCGGAAAGTAAAATATTGCTCGGAAGCAAAGAGAGTCTTTCCATGGTACTGTTTGAAACCAGCTCTGTTACAGGGATGTTCGGATCGGTAAAGATATTATAAACAGTCTTGTCCACGCTTTCCGGGTCGCAGCCTAATCCCAACGTGGCATGGGCCTGTGGGTCGAGGTCAATCAAAAGGACGCTTTTTCCCAAAAGAGCGAAAGCTGAGGCAAGATTTACAGCTGTTGTTGTCTTACCACAACCTCCTTTTTGATTTGCTATTGCTACCGTTCTCATTTTATCTAAGCTGTTGTATTAAGTCCTGTTTTAATATATTAAGACGCCAAAACAAATTACCTTAAATAATATACTCCCGGACTCCATTTTGCAAAATTCTTCTGAAAAAAACACCGTTGTGGAACCGGGCCGAAAAGAATCAACCTTCAACTTCTTTTTTAGCTTTCTCGTTTTTAGCGACCAAAATCGCCAGTTGCATATCCACCATATGGTTAGTTTTGCCCTCGCGTGACCGGGTAATTGAGAATGTATCTATATAGATAACCGGCTTATATCTCTCAAGGGCATTTAGGAACGCTGCGAACTCATTAAAGCTCGCAGTGAAGCCGACCTGGTAAAGCTGCCCGGATACGTATTTACAATTATCAAATGTTGTTATATTTTGACTTATGGGTGTAACCTGGAAGGCATTAAGCCCGATCTTGTTGGAAATCCCGCTTATTTGGTAAGTCAGGTTAGATGTATTTTCGGGCTCGATCACAAAATTCCCCAGACTTTCGTTTAATTCCTTAATTTGTTCGTTCAACCTGATTTTGGTTTGTTCCTGTGAAGCCAGCAAAGCAGCATCTGAGTCACCTTTAACTTTTCTGAATTCGCTTTCGATATATGTTCTGCGTTTGTTTAGAGGCGAAAGTACCAGCATATAGACCAGCAGGAACACTATGAAACAGCCCGACCAAACCAGAGCTGCGACTTTAATATATTTACCGATATTCGATTTCATAAACCACTCACTTCGATTCTGATTTAAAAATGATATTCATAATATAGGATTCAGTTTTGTCGGTGCCCATTGTACTGGCTTCCTTTGAAGGGATGATATCCTTGAGTTTGGGTCTGAGCGCCGGCGATAGGTTCAGACGTTCCTGGTACCCTTGTACTATTGTATCATATCTGCCCGGCTTACTACCGCTGATATTCATTACCATTGTTCTTTCGGGGGCGGGGGTACTCCCCGGTTTGTTGGGATCAGTATTTCTTCTTGTCGCTCTTCTTCCACTTGTGCTTTGGGTTTCCAGCTTGCTCATAATCATTCTTGAAGGCATGTTCTCTGATAGTGTCACTAAAATGGGTGACCATTGAATAAACGTATCAAGACAGTGGGAGACTTCCAATAATTGGTTGTTGAGAAGGGCGATTTTTCGGTCCAGCGATTTTTTCAGTTTCAAATCAGGCGTATACTGGGAAATAGTTTCTTTGCCGGTGACTATTCTCTGCAGCATCACATCGATATCGATTTTTGTCTGCAGATACCAATCCAGCATTCCTACAGCACAAAGCAATGGGACGATAACAGTCAAGGTGAGGATAATAATGCCCCCGGTAGTTGTTTTTGCCGGGATACCCTGACCTTTTAATAAATCTATCTTATGCATCTTATATAGACCTCATCGCCAGACCTGCGGCGACCGTCATTGCAGGGCCGTTCTTTCGTACAGTATTTTTCAGCAGGACTCCCCGAGGGATTTGTGACTGGCACCGCATCTTCTCGAACGGATTCCATAGCTCGATTTTTATCGATAACCTGTCCTTCAGTAGCTCCACAAGTTTGCCGAATAAAGCAAAACCACCGCAAAGAAGTATCCTTTCGATATCGAAAGAATTCTGCTGGGCACCGTAGTAGCGCACCGTTTTGTGAATGTCACCAACGAGTCTGTCGGTGGTCTGTGCCAGCGATTCGTGAATCTGCGATGGAATTTCCTGCGATTCACCGGAGAACATTTTCATGACGGATTCCAGAGAGACATCGTTTTTGTCTGCAATTTGTTTTATCACGTCTTTGCCGGAATAATTCATGTTACGTACAAACGGCCAGCCTCGATTGCCTTCAATCGCTAAAGTTGTATGCAGGTTGCCGATGTTCAAAATCGCCGTGCCGTGATTATCTTTAGGTTTTTCAATCTGTGTGAAGCAATTCAGCAGTGCCAATGCATCGATGTCCATTAAAGTGCAATTCAGACGTGCTTTTTTAGCAAGCCGCATCTTGCTCTTGAGAAGTTTGTTGGTTGCCGCTACGAGATATCCTCTTGTTCTGTCCCGGCCGTTGGAAATCAGGTTGTAATCAACAGTGATATCAGTGGTGGTGAAGGGGCAGACCTGTTTGGCCTCCAGCAGTACAGCTTTTTCCATCTCCTCTGGCGGCAGCAAGGGAAATTCGAAGTTTCGTACGGCCACTTCCGGACCGCCGAGCGAAAGAACCACCAGCTTGGTCTTGGCATTTATAATGCGCATACAATTCTGGATTGCTCTGACGGTGTTTGTCTCGCGTCGGCTGGGAGTGTTGGTGCCTTTTTCGGAAATCTCAACAATCGCCGCTGCGGTAACCACCCAGTTGTTTCTGGCTTTGCTCAGCTGGATGGCTTTGACGGCTTGTGAGCCGATATCTATACCTATAACATCCTTGTGTACGAGTTTTAACATCGTATCCCAATTTGCTCCCGTATTCTAAAAACGCCATAATATACAGGAGATTAAAAGGAAATGCAAAATTAATTTTCCCCACGTCAAAGAATGTAAAGCCAATCTCAAACTGAATTTTATCGGACGAATGTGCAGTATAATGTAAACTATTGTTTCGGTATAGAGATCGAGTATGGTTCGACTTCTTCCCACCAGCTATTACGTAAACGCCAAGATTGAAAAATATCACCAATCAATAAATAAATAAGCAGATACTGTTGCATCTCTGGCAGTTTCCGACATGGCTTGGGAATACGATTGCACGGTTAATTGGCTGTGACACTTTCGGCTAAATATAATTCCAACGAACAAACCTAATCTTTCAACCGATAGTCATGCCAACCTGCGGGAGCGGGAACATATTTGCCCCCAAACCAGATATTACCGGGAAGCACGCCTTCAAGCAATCTTTCGTCAATGGTATAACGTTTGATATACCCCTCGTTGCCAACGAGGCCGACAATACCTCTTACGGATTCAGATATAGTTCCTATGAGGATTAAATAATCCTGCTGGCCAGGGCCGGGGGGATTCTCTCTTCTGTCTCCGACGTTTTCTGCTCCCCATCCGCCGCCGCCTACGGTTACGGCAGCCTCGATAATCATCTGGTCGGGCAGTATTCTGTCAGTCAGTGATGAACCGTACGCGTTCGCAACCGGCATGTATGAATGCATTGTTGGAATTAGAATGTTTGCATCAGAAACACTCATTTGTGGCGAGCCATAATCTGCTAAACCGGGGTCAATAACCTTTACAACACCCTGGGTAATCAGGCCTAAAATGTTCGGATTATCCTTATCCGGAATGCCGGTTCCAGCGTCATGTACACCGGCATCAACAATTGAGTCGGCAATCCAGATGTTTCCGGTCGCTACAATTGTGAGTTTTCCCTGTACAACCATCTGGTCGAGGTTCTGGCTTCCAAGAACGACATTTCCATCAATATAAATCTGGCCGCCCGGCTCGCTCTCTTTACCGGCAAATGTCTGGGTAACGTAAGTGCTTTCTATCGGATATGTAACACTCGTTTCGGTATCAGGTTTGTAGTGATGCGCGTAAATATCGTACTTTTCGTAACGCGTTCCTCCGCTGCCCGGCTCTATGCGCCAATCACGGGCGCCGTTAGGGTATCCCCTGACCGTGCAATTGTTTGTAATGCGTACCTGTCCTACTCCTGATACCGTAAAAAATTCAAGCTGGACGGCATTGTAAGGATACGGTACGTCAGCGGTACCGACAGGCGTAAATCTATATGTCGGATTGGTACTGTCTCTAAAACGATTGACCTTGCTCTGGACGGCGGCTTCATCGGTGATTCTTACATCCGGCTGGTCGAAAGATATACCGTCGGTGAACAATCCCATTACACCGGAATATTTATCAGAGTCGTCAGCTCTGTACCTCGATTCGCCCATTTCGACTTTTTGCAAAAACTGTGGGCTGCCGATAATATAAATATCCTTTCGATCGGGATTGTCGTTATATTTATTTATGTGTATCGGTATGTTTATAATTTCGCCGTTGGCAAAGTTAACCTCCCCGGTTGATGTCGTACCTGTAGGAATGCGGCACATTCCCATATCCCATCCGGTAATTTTCTGGACTGCAAAAACATCTACAACCCGATTTAATGCTCCGCTATAGCCGGTGGAAAGAATCCTGAAAACTGGCCTGGCCCCGATAAAATCATGGAATTGGATTTCATAATCGCAATAGCTGTTGTCAAAATTGATAGTCCCGAATGCATCTGATGTGGGGTCGGCCAGGCCGCTTAAGATATCCGCCTGCTGGCTCATCCAGAAGATTGCCTTTTCATAGCCGGCCTCGGCGGCCAACATGGCTATTGTTTCTCTTTTGAGCTTTGCCGCCCTCACCCTAACTCCAAAGCAGATGTGTAATAGCCCCGCACCGAGCAGAACCAGAACAACAGCCGCGACTAAAGCAAGGACAAGTGCATACGCGCTTTTGTCTTTCAACCTCTTTTTTTGTTTTGCTGTTTTCATTTTATTTATTAAAGCACGCGGTTATTATGGCCAGACATTCCGCATCAAGGTGGCGGTTTTTATGGTTATTCCACGGTCCTCATTCGGGTCATAAAGCTGCATGTCCAGCTTGACACAGCCTTTTCCATCTCCGGCGGCGTTCTTTGTTGTATGGCTGAACACGGCGGACTGGACATTTTCGGCAAGTATTATAGTGCTGGAGGGTTCCAATTTATTGCCGGAGGGACCTACTCCGCCGGGATCGTCGGGCGGATTATATGGCCCTCGGTCAAGCATTAACTTTCCATCTTCCACATAGTAGAGTATATATGCGGTGCCTGTTTTCGAGGTGTCCATAAAGCTGTCGTTAAGCTCTGCGTCCCAGTATCTAAATTCCACCGCATCGCCGAAAACTACTTCCTCTGGGTCTTCAGGCGATGATGGATGTACAACTTCATACGTTTCTCCATCTTTCTTGTAAAACTTATAATCCGATTTATTTGCCCTTCTGCCTGAGATGCCGAAGGTAATCATAGTCTCAATGGCGTTTACCTGAATTTTGCCGTGGGCATAGTCGAAGGCCCGGCTCCAGCCTCGATTACCAGAGATCAATAAAATAGCTACAGTCAATAATACTATAATCGAAGCGACCACACCTATTATCAGCTCGATAAGAGTCAAGCCTGCTCTGAATTTTCGGTTTGTTTTGTTCATAATCAATTTGGTCTAATCCTGACCTAATCTTGCATAAGTTGTCAGGATAATTGAAGGGTCATCGTCTTCCACCTCTGCGGAGCCGAAATCCTTTCGCCACTGAATTTTCGCACTGATCTGCCGCAAAGTAACACCAGCAAACTCATCTACGTCAATATCCTCAAAGGTAGGCCATATATGCATTTTTATGCCGTCAACAGTGATAACATAGTAACTATAGTCACCGTCGATAGGTGTTTCAAATCCTACTCCCAGTTCGGTGGCGTCATAGTTTTGAGGGTCGGGTGCTCCGTTGCCTTTCCAGTCTTCGATTAAGAGCTGGCCCGCACGCGTAGCGGTCAGTTCCGCATGCGCAATACGGAAATGCATCGCTCCAAGGTACTGATAGGCAAGCCCACCGAGAGCTAAAATAGATACTGCAACCGCAGCTATCAAAGCCTCAATGAGTGTTACACCCTTATTTGAATGTACAACCTTACTTTTCATCTTTATTCAACACATCCGTATGAACTCAAAGGACAGCAGTGTTCTCTTTGCTGCTGCCCAACAGCTTAACATCTGTTGCCCCACATACTACCTTTGCATGCAAGCTTTGTATAGATAATAGAAGGAACACGACGCCAGTAAATTATGGCATAGTTCTTGTCCACACGCCCATGTGATCCATTTCCCAGGATGCCACCGTCCACTTGTAAAGGTTACCATCAGGTGAATCTCCATCAGGAGCTTCTACCATTATCTTGAATGTAACTGGATATGCTTCTTCACCTTCATCAAGTTCTTGAACTTCAGGATCTTCAGAAAAGCTATAGTCGGATAATTGGAAATATTTTCCATACATATCAGTCGCATTTACATAGTCTCCAATATCGCTAGAGGGATCCCAACCTTGACCTTCCTCGGCGTACATAGCTCGAACTGATGTTGCGATTGTACCTACTCCCGCCTTGCCTTCGGACCATCTGGCTGATTCCAGCCGTGCGGTCATTAAGGGGACCAGGACCGCAGCCAAAACGGCGACGATTAAAACCACGACCATCAATTCAATCAGCGTAAAACCTTTTGTGTTTCTCATTTTTCGCTTCCTTAAAAATAACAACATTCTTATATCTTACTTCTCTCCCTTGAGACTGTTATTTGTACATACGATTTATTTTTCTTTTCATTGCTCATCCTGCATCGCAGGATGTGGTGAATTTATACTTTTCGTTTAAGTTCACCTCCTTTCAACTATGTTCAGGGCTAAAGTTTCTTTATATTCACAATAATACATACTATTATTATCGGTTATTGTATCAGGGAAAGTTTTACTCTTTGCTCTATTGCCCGCACTATAATTGCCATCTTATCTAATTTTTAGTTATCATGAAGATAAATTTTAGTTGTTTTACTATTTTAATACGGCCACAGGGCGTTCTTTTGACAATCCTAATGCTGTTTTTTTATAATTTCTCCTTTTCTTCTCAGGTCAGATTCTTCGCCTCGCAAAATGGCTTGCGTCATCTCCTTTATACTGTCTTTTTTATCCGGCTCGTATATCGGAAATCTGGAAGATTGGCAGGTATAAAGCCAGAACAACGACTAAAACAATTACCCCGACGAGAATTATCATAACAGGCTCCAGAAGTGAGGTAATGGTTGCTATCAGGGCATCGACTTTTTCTTCGTAATAATCAGCGGTTCTGTTGAGTGTTTTCCAGAGCGAGCCGCTTTCTTCACCGGCACGGACCATTTTAATCACCATATTCGGGAAAAATTTCGTGGTGTCCATGCTTAAAAAGATGCTTGTTCCGCTGACGATACTCTCTCTGGTCTTTTTCAGGGTTGTGTTGATAACATCATTGGCGGATATCTCGGTAAGAATCTCGAATGCTTCCAGCACTGGTACTCCGCCTCTGAGCAGATTGGACATTGTCCTGCAGAACGAGGCGATAAAGGCCTGTTTTATAAGCTTGCCGAATAAAGGCACCCGCAGGAAGAACCTGGAACAGAGGTTGTGGATAATTCCGGAATTTTTATAGAGCATGACCGATAAAATCATAAGAAATAGTATTGCACCTATGACGTAGTACCAATTGGCGGCCAATATATTATAGGTGCCCATGAATGCCTGTGTAAAAGCAGGCAGGTTCCCCGCTCCGAATTTGTCAAACATTACGGTGAATCGCGGAATGACTAGAGTCATAATAATGGTAACTACAACAATCACAAATCCGAATACGAAAGCCGGATAGGTCGATGCTTTTTTGATCTTGCGTGCGAGCCTGTCGCGGTCGGTGTAATATTCGGCTACCCGGTGAAACGCTGCCGCAATATTGCCGCCTGTCTCGCCGGCTATAATCAGCGAGCAGACAAGCTTATTGAAAACTTCCGGATATTCCACCATGCTATCGGAAAAGTTTTTGCCTCTCTCGACTCTTTCGAGCATCTGCTGCAGGATTTTCTGGAGTCTTGCGTTTTCCATGTCTTCTGCGATAGCTTCCAGGGATTCGACGATTGTGATACCGCCCTCGACCATAGTTGTCAACTGCCAGAAAATAGCCGCCAATTCGGCGGATCGGATTCTCTGGAAGACCGGCATGTGTGGTTTTTTCCTGGTGCTTATGGAGACCGGGTCAACAGAGACCGGAGTACAGTCCTGGTCCCGAAGCCAACCGAGCACATCTGTTTCGGAAGCGGCTTTGGTCATCCCTTCCTTAATTTGACCTGAATAATCCCGTGCGACATATTTAAAAGTAATCACGTACCTGACCCCTGAATTTACAATCTATATCGGTATATTTATAATGTTTTGCTTATTCTTTCTCAACAAAAGTTGCGCTAAGCACCTCTTCGGCGGTAGTCAATCCAGCCAAAACTCTGCTTATACCACTTTCAAAGAGACCGTTATAGCCTTTTCTTCGAGAAATTTCACGAATTTTTGATTCGCCGGCGCCGGCAACAAGCTCTTCCCGAATTTCCTTGTCCACAACAAGGAACTCGAATATCGGTAATCGGCCTAAATATCCCGTATGCCCGCAGGTGTTGCAGCCTTTGCCGTGATAAAAGACCACATCTTTTCCGATATCCTGCTTAATTTTCAAGCGGCGGAGTATGTCATCGTCCATCTTGACGGGCTCTTTGCAGCGGTCGCAAATCCGCCGGACCAGCCGCTGGGCAATAACCAGGTTGACCGTCGAGGCCAGCAGATACGGCTCGACTCCCATATAGACCATCCTGCTGAATGCGCTTGGAGCATCGTTCGTGTGGAACGTGCTCAAAACCAGATGGCCGGTCAGGGATGCTTTAATCGCGATATCGATTGTTTCCTTGTCACGAATTTCGCCGATGAAAATAATATCCGGGTCCTGTCTGAGAATCGCCCGCAGCGATAAGCCGAAGTCGAGTTCGATTTCCGGTTTTACCTGAATCTGGTTGATTCCCCCAAGGCGGTATTCGACAGGGTCCTCTACCGTTGTAATATTTTTTTTCGGGTCCTTGATATAATTGAGAGCCGAGTATAAGGTTGTGCTCTTGCCGCTGCCGGTCGGGCCGGTGACGATAACAATCCCGTGCG
>CAZMWN010000116.1:0-10302 GCA_964569935.1 uncultured Pirellulales bacterium | reverse complement strand
GCAACAAGCATACAGCCGTTCTTGAGCAATGTCTTGGCATCTTCTTCATTAATCTCATTCTGGGTCGCACTGGGGAAGGCGCAATCGCATTTAATACCCCAAGGCCGCTTGCCGTCAAGGTACTGGACCTTATATTTTTCCGCATATTCCTTAATGCGGCCGCGTCGGACGTTCTTTAGTTCCAGAATAAAGGCGAGCTTCTCGGCATCAATTCCATCCGGGTCATAAATTGTCCCATTCGAATCAGACAGGGTTACAGCTTTTGCTCCGAGTTCATTAAGTTTTTCCACAGTGTACTGGGCCACATTTCCAGAACCTGATATTGTACAGATTTTACCTTTGAAGCTCTCCCCTCGAGTCTTGAGCATTTCTTCGGCAAAATACACACAGCCGTATCCGGTCGCTTCCGGACGAATCAGTGAACCACCCCAGCTAAGCGCTTTTCCGGTTAAAATCCCGGTAAACTCGTTTCGAAGACGTTTGTATTGACCAAACAAAAAACCGATTTCACGTCCGCCAACGCCAATATCCCCGGCGGGGACATCTGTATTTGGGCCAATATGACGGAACAATTCGGTCATAAAGCTCTGGCAAAATCGCATCACTTCGGTATCACTTTTACCTTTAGGGTCAAAGTCCGAACCACCCTTGCCGCCACCCATAGGTAGAGTAGTCAGAGAATTCTTAAAAACCTGTTCGAATCCAAGAAACTTAAGGATACTTGCATTAACTGTAGGGTGGAATCTAAGTCCACCTTTGTATGGGCCAAGTGCACTGTTGAACTCGAACCGAAAACCACGGTTGACCTGAATATTACCCTTATCATCCAGCCAGGGTACTCGGAACATTATCTGTCTTTCCGGTTCCACAATCCTCTCAAGTATCTTAGCATCGACATACTCGGGATGTTTATCCAGAACCGGCTCCAAAGAATCGAGAACTTCCCTTACCGCCTGATGAAATTCCGACTCACCCGGATTGCGTTTTAGAACCTCTTCATATACCCCCTGGATAATGGTTTTTGCTGACATATGACGAATCTCCTATCATAAATTGCAATTCTTATTTACATTGACTGTTACTATAAGCCTAATTGATAAAATCATGTAATTGCCTTATCAATGAAAAGCTGTTAAAATATATAGGATACAACGTTTGATATCTATAATACAAACAACAAATAATAATAGAATTTATTAGGGCTTCTTATAATGCACATAGAAATGCTGAAATTATTCTGCGATCTGGCGGATTTCCGCAATTTCTCTAAAACTGCAGAAAAGAACCTCATAAGCCAATCTGCGGTCTCACAGCAATTAGCGCAATTGGAACTTGTTCATAAGTGTCAGTTAATTAACCGAAAGAAAAGACCCATTGAGCTTACAAAGGCAGGTCAGTTGTTCTACCAGGCCGCCAAAGATATGCTCGATAGACATGAACAACTCAAGAATGAACTAAGAATGTTGCAAAAAACCTCTGTGAGCAGAATAAATGTAGCTGCGATATTCAGTATTGGTATGCATACACTGCCTGATTATGTTAAGAAGTTCATGGTCAGCTATCCAAATGTTAATGTCCATATTGAATACTTTAGCGCCGGCAGAATCTATGAACTGGTCCTGGCTGGTGAAGTTGATATTGGCCTTGTTGCTGTTCCTAAAAGAGATAAAAGACTCGAAGTATATGATTTTGAAGATGAGCTGCTGGTTCTTGCCTGCAGTCCGAAGCACCCGTTGGCATACGAATCACAGGTCGATATTCACAGATTGCAGTTTGAAAGATTCATCGCCTTCGAAAAAAATGTCCCAACACGGACGTGGATAGACAGTATATTAGAGCGCTATAATATTAGTGTTCGCCCGGTAATGGAATTCGATAATATTGAAACTGTCAAGCGAGCGGTGGAAATAAACTCCGGCATCAGTATATTACCTCAGGCTGCAATACTTCAAGAGCTTGGTATCGGCACAATAAAAGCAATAAACTTTTCTAACGAGCGACTTGTCAGGCCCACAGGTATAATCGTTCGTAAAGGAAAGATTCTTAGTCAGACAGGCCGATATTTTATCGAGTTGCTTAGAAAGAAAGCATAAAGCCTCATCGAGTGGATTATTTAATTCATATAATATACTACTTATAAAGAAACTGTGGACTATGATATGTCAATTAAAGCTGTGATATTTGATCTGGATGGCACAATAACCAAACCTTACTTCGATTTTGACGCTATCCGAGAGGAAATGGGATTTGATAGAAATTCCGGGCCTGTTCTTGAGATAATGGAGAAAATGACTGACCAACAGCGCAAAAAAACGGAGAAGATACTCAATTATCATGAACAAAAAGCGGTGTTGGAATCCGAACTTAATGCCGGTGCAAAAGAAACGTTATCTACACTTCGTTCAAGAGGAATCCGTATCGGGGTACTGACACGGAACAGAAGAAACAACGCCTTTGCTATTGCCGACAAACACAGCCTGGAATTCGATGCTGTTGTTGGCCGAGAAGATGGACCGGTCAAGCCGAATGCTTTTGGTGTCCTGCATTTGTGCCGGCAATTCGGTATCAAACCTCAGGAAACGTTATTGGTGGGAGATTATCTGTTCGACTTACTATGTGCAAAGGCTGCGGGTGCCGTTGCTGTGCTTCTGACAAATCATAATCAGTCTGCCGAATTTGTAGAACATGCAGATTTTTGTATCGAAAATATCAGCAGAATACTTGACATTATTGAAAGTAAAAAATAGCGTGTGGAGAAAAAGGGACTCGAATAATGAATATAGACACGATAATCAGAATAACTTTAATCCTATTGTGGGTGACAGGTACCGGTTGTGCTTCCGGTTCCACAATAAGCCCTGATGCACAGCAGGAAAAACAAAAGACCGACCCGGTCGATAAGATCCTGGAACAATTGAATAAAAAAACCAATGAGCTTGAGTCATACCAGGGGCAAATTGAGTATAAATTTGTCCAGCCATTATTATTCGATTCACAAGATTTAAAGAAGGGAATCCTGTATTACGTTAAAGAAGGTAACAAATCGAAGCTAAGAGTAAATTTTCTGACACGGAAACAAGACGAGGAGGAAGAACAAAAGTACCTGGAACAATATATCGTTCTCGACGGGGCTTTGCTGAGTTACCCTGGTAAAAAATTTGAAGGCACATGGCTCGTGTGCATCGACTACCAGATTGAAGAAGTAAAGTACATTCAATTAGCCATACCAAACGACCCAAATAAGCCGGTGGATGTTTTTGATTTGGCCAGCAGGAATTTGCCGATTGTCGGATTCACTAAAATAGAGGATTTGAAAGAACAGTTTGAAGTATCGCTGGTTGAGCAGAAAACAAAAGAGTCTCAGGAATTTACTCAAGTACATTTGAAAGTTAAGCCGAATTCGATTTACAAAGACGACTATACACATATCGATTTTTGGATAGATAAAAAATTAAACCTACCGGCAAAAATAATTGCCCACACAACCGAAAAAGATTTTTATGAGATAAAATTTCTCAAACCAAGGATTAATAAAGCAATAAATAAGAAAATCTTTGATTTCAAGATACCGAAAGATTTCAGTGAGCCGGAAATAATACAGCTCAAAGAAAAGGACAAACAATGACAACGAACTGTTCCAAATGGGGCAAGTTACATGGCTGTAGTAACTATCGATGAAAAAAACTTTAAGAAGCTGATAACAGATCGAGGCAGGATATTACTGACTCTTGTTAGTCGATTATCACAATCTGACCCGATCAAAGAAATCATAACACGTCCATTCCTTGGTGAATTACTTTCACAATCCACACAAATTGAAGAGCTTCTCGATGCCTATGGCGCAGGTACAAATTGCGGATGGTGTGGATTCAGATCTCTAACGGCTGCAATAAAGGGGTTTTCCAACATAAGTTACGAATTACTACATATCCGATACGTGCTGCCAAATTATCATCTTTTGCCGACTGGAAGGGACTTTATCGAGGCAACGGATGAGACACTTGGATTCACATCAGATGTGCTTTTACAAGCGGCAAAGAAGCTGCTTGTTCAGGCCGAGCAACTCGGTTTGGATATACCTCAACAAGAGCAGGATGAAATTTCCTACGCCGAAGAGCTTCCCACCGGACGATTCCCGCATACTTGCGAAAGGCGTAAAATCGAAGTTGTCTCGGAGACAGTAACTTCGCTTGCAACAGCTTTTCTAAACCTGGCCGCCGAGAGTAAAAATGTCTGCGCTGCCAGCCGAGCAAAACCGGAAGAATATGTTTCCTACCTTTCAGGTTCGGTTAGCGAGGAAAAGTTGAGAAGTATTCAGCTTCGATTCCATAACCTTCAATCATTATATGATACATATGTCTCAGGTACCGAAGCAGCAGAGCTGGACGTAGATTTACCCGTCCTCAGGGGTCACATAAGTGTTGTCCTGCATCTTCTTAGAACTGCCACATTATTTGCTCATCACTATGAGCGACATGTGAAAAAGCAAACATGTAATTCACCAACCCGCCTGAAGCCTATGGTGAAAGCCGACGAGTTATTAGCTGTTCTAATGAACTATTCTATTACCCATATCAGTCTGTTTATAGATTGTGCGGTATATCTCTGTCAGGAAAAGCTCAAGCGTTACGCCGAGGTCATCCGGATTGAGCTACCCATACCTCAGTACCGTGGTTTTCACGTTCGCCCATCTACACTGGTTGCCAAGATTGTGCAGCACTATGGAAGTGAAGTTCGGATGTATTTAGACAAGGAAGTTTACAATGCCCGCCTGCCGTTTGATTTGTTCCGTGCCAATGAGAAGATAAACGCACCAAAGCGGCGCTGGCTAAAAGAAGAAATCTTCCGCCTTAAGCTCGTCCAGGAAGAAACCAACGATATAGATACCGTTGTTCTGGGAATTGTGCTGAATTTGGCCGGGCACGGTAAATTAATCATGTACGAACAGCCACTGAAACTGCCGGAAGAACCGGCACGAAAACAGGGAACGCTGCTCGAGAAGGTCGTTGACGAGATGGCCAGGTTGCTTGCAATGGGTAAAATCGACGTGGAATCTAACATAACTGCAATATTTGAAGGCGATAAGCGAGTTTTAAATGATATTAAGCTCCTGGCAGAATCCGGATATGGCGAGGATAAATTTGGTAATAATGTCCCACTTCCGGACAAACTTGGATACCTGCGTAGATAAGTTCAGAAGAGGCTCTTTGAAAATTATTCACAACAAACTTTTTTACCAGAAAATTTCAAATAGAGGATAATTAACTTACCTGTAAAATTTACGCTGATAATAAAGGAGTTAAAATGGCAAAGGCAATAGTTATCTATTATTCAAGAAGCGGTAATACCAAAGAAATGGCAGAGATAATGGCTAAATCGATGAATGAAGCCGATTTGCCGACTGAATGCAAATCTGTTAGCGATCTAACAACAGAAGATATCTTTAGTTACGATGCGATAGTGGTTGGCTCACCAACGTATTATGGGCAAATGGCCGGGCCTATTAAGAACTTAATTGATGACCTTGTCAGCCGGCACGGTCAGCTCGACGGTAAAATTGGGGCGGCATTCTCCAGCTCAGCAAACATCGGCGGGGGAAACGAAACCACAATAATGGGAATTATAGAAGCCATGCTTATTAGTGGAATGATTGTCCAGGGCGATCCTCAGGGCGACCACTATGGGCCGGTTTCCATCGGTAAGCCGGATAAAAGAGTTGAGAAACAATGCATACGACGCGGTCAGAGAATTGCCCAATTAACCAAAAAATTGTCCCTATAAAAGATAAAAAATATTGTTTTTTTGCAAAAAAAGGGCTTTTTTCTTTGACAAAGTATTTCCTTCCAGTTAATTTCCTTGGGCGTTTTAAACCGCTATAATAGATCTAATATGCAAAGGAGATTATTCTAATGCAAGAATATGAAGACCTTAAAGTACTGGTTGATGAAATTGAAGCTGATATAGGTAAAGCCGAAGGCGGAAATAAGGCCGCAGGAACACGAGTTCGCAAGCAAATGCAGAAAATCAAGCAGGCTGCTCAGTTTGTTCGCAATCGTGTACTTGAAATCAGATCAACCGATTAAATTTTCGCAATTACCTCAAACGCCAGCTTATATTTTTAATTTAAGCATGGCCAATCATGCGCGAAGTATTGTGTGTTGAGTCATTATATACAACGAATAGTGTCCCAACACGCAATGCGGGAGCGTGGATTTTTTTATAAAGGTTCATAATGCCCCCTCCCTTATTTTTTGATTTATCGCATATAGATCTTACAGCAAAACCTGTATTTGACAAAGAGGCGATTTGCAAGGCCAATCCACAAAGATATGAGATGCAGCAGCTCGACGGCATCCTTTGGTACGATAAGGAAAAAAACCTGATTTTAGGATATAAGGATGTAACAGATAAGGAATTCTGGATTAGAGGCCACATTCCGAACCGGCCCTTGATGCCAGCTGTAATAATGGTCGAGGCGGCTGCTCAACTTGCAAGCTTCTATATGAAACAGATTTATCAAGAACCGGGATTTATCGGCTTTGCCGGTATTGAATCTGCAAAGTTTCGTTCCGTAATTGAGCCGGGTAAAAGATTGTATTTGCTGGGCCGTGTAAAGAAATACAAACGGAAAAAACGCACCTCTCTTGTCACAATAAGTGTCCAGGGGGTCGTTGAAGATAACCTTGTATTCGAAGCGACCGTATCCGGTATGAGAGTTTAAGTACCAGGTTGCGAACAAAATATGATATTTGGTACCACAGAGGAGATTTTTCTTTTCGCACTGCTTTCAAACCATCAATCTATCTGCTTTGAGTAAGCAACGAGAAGGTCTTTCCATGTTACAACACCCTCAATTTGACCATCCGAAGATAGTACAGGAAGGCAAGAGATATCTTCTCGTAACATTAATCGAACCGCATCCTTTGAACTCGTTCTTTTTGTGATCGTAGTCGGCTTCCGGCTCATAATTTGATGAGCGTGTTTCGTCAAAGTAGCTAAATCCCGAGTCTGCTCGGCGGCCGTTTTCAGGAACGGGCTTAATGCCTTAAAAAGATCGCGGTCGGAAATTACGCCGCAAAGCTCATCGTTCTCAACAACGAATAAATGATGAAACTTTTTATCATCAAATATCCTGCAAATAGTCTTCAGGGAAGTGTCCATATCAACGGTAACCACTTCCTTTGTCATTATCGAGCTTATCTTCATGTCTCATCTTAAATTAAAAGTTCATGCTTGAAGGTAGTAGATGCAAGGTGAAGAGCACGAGCTTTGTATCACTGAATTTTCGCTATATTAGCACTCATTCTGCGCATTTGTCAACCGTGGTAATTACATATTTTCGGATAAAAATCCCTGCTGAACTGGGAAGGTAATTTGAAATGAAGACGAATTTTCGTACCCTTTTTGATATAAAAAGGCAGAATCGTTGTTTTTAATAAAATACACCGTTCACTAAAGTTAGTAACGGTTGTTCAAATAGTCAGTTGAATCTTTAAAGTTTTTCCTACCCTATAAACAAAAGGCCTTAAGCGGATGTTCATAGTGCTTTTATCAAGCTTTTATTCCAACGGCAATCTTATATCGTTCTGCGTCTGCGCAGCCAGTTGACAAGGCCTATACCAATACCGCCCAACAAAATTGCACCGGGAGCAGGTATGCACTCGTGGGTTATAGTACCACTCAAATCCACATAAGGCCCAGAAGTATCAGTCCCCGTGTTTGGCATCCAAACATTAATAGATACCCATTCCGGATTATAGTCCGGGATGATGTATGTTCCTGAAATTTTATGAAAAGAGCCCTGTCCCGGGACATAGCCCAAAATCACCTCCTGAATAAATAAGTCCTCAAGGGAAGGATGCAACGGGGGCAAAGGCGGGGGGCCATCAGGATCGGTCTCCGGAAAGGCCAGGGTGCTCCAGCTGATGACAATCGGCAACTCATAATTACTTCTGCACTTGATATCGTAGGTGATCTCTTTCCATCGTGTCGGATCTGGCGGGTCATCGTAAAACCACTGGCTCCACCATTCAGTATTATAGTTGTAGTACCACGGAGTCTGGTTAACGCCTGTGCCGTCGTTGAAGCCGCTGCCGCCGCCTTCGTGGTGGTCTGGTCCTCCAGACTTAATATTGAAAAAGTCTTCTGTTGGAACTGCCAATACCGGCGTGGCCATAAATGCCAGAACTATTGCTGCATAGAAAATCAGTGATCTTTTCATAATCCACCTCCTCAAAAAGATGGTTAATATTTTGCGGCGCAATGAAAAGAACACCACAATTTTAGAAAGAACTTGAGACAACAAATTTTAGCAGCATCAATGGGGATGTTTACAGCCTTGCCAAGCTGCTATTCGCTACTATCAATATAGCTCTTTTATAAATGCTATCAATTGTGGTAACTACGTATTTTTAAAGAAAAAAGCCCCTGTAGTGCGGAGGGCTTGTAAGTATATTCTATGATATAGTTTTAACATAAACCTCTTGTCGTATTATGTCGATGATAACTTAGTAGTAGATGCATAAAACACAGCGAGATTGTCCTCCAAGCAGAATTTTAGATAAGTTTTCTATATGGATAACAGTAAGAGAAATATTGCTAAACGGCATCACATCATACCTCGACTCTTGCAGAAGTGTTTCAGTGAAGTGTATATGGGAAATCCCGGAAGACATAATCCTCTTGAACATTATATCCGGATTTGATACACTAACAAGTAAAGAAAATGGAGGAGCACCACGCAATGAAAACACCGATCTGACTCGCTGTGATTGCGAGTTCTTCGCTTTATTCAGGATAAGCTCCGCGAAGCAATCTTGTATTTAGCTCGCGGTTTTACAAAAACAGGAAAGGAAGGTGAATTATGTTTAAGAAAGTACTATTTTTAACAGCCATTGTATCAATTTTTACAGCCTTGAACCTACAAGCTGCCCAAATTCCTGTAATCTGGGATGGAGGCGGTAATTACAACGATTGGGATAGTGCAAACAACTGGCAGCCCAATATTGTTCCGAACAACGGCTCATACACCTATGCCGTCACCATAGACGCAGGCACGGAGGAAGCATGGGTTTGCCTGCGACTTCGGAGTACTATCGATCAATTAGACTGTTATGGAGAGGTTGAGCTGATTATGGGGCCACACGATTGGCAAAACGAACCCGTTAAGCTTATCTTGGTAGACCCAAACGGCCTGACAAACCACGGCCACTTAGTGACTGTAGAATTTGTGATTGAAGGCAATGTAACAAATACTGCCGGAGTAACGCTTGAGTTGGAGGACACGGAGATTGAAGGAGACTTGTATAACCAGGCGGGGGCAACAATAGAAGTTTACGATGTTTCCGATGAAGTCTTGGTGGAAGGAGCTGTGGAAAATGCCGGGTCAATAACACTCACACCACTCAGTAAAATGAATGTAAGAAGCACATTACACAATACCGGCCAGATTGACATTTATGGCGGCGGCGTGGTTAATGACGACATCCTCGATAATAACGATACCGGCCTGATTAAGGGTTTTGGTATGCTCTATGCGGACCAACTGCTGCAAAATAAAGGCCAAATTTACGCCTACGGCGGCTCACTTGCTGTTGTCAGCGGAGGTACTTTCCTAAATAGCGGTATCCTGGCAAATTACGCCCTATCTTCATTGCATATTAAGCCAGCGGAGGACGTGAATAATCTCGGCACAATCGAGGTCAACGCCGGCGGTGGTGTTGCTTTTGATTGTAATATGGTCAACGAGCCAAACGCTGTTATTAAGCTTCTCGGGGGAACCATAGCTACCAAAACAATTACTCAATCGGCCGGGGCAATCTTCGAAGGGTTCGGTGGAATCACCGGCAACGTTATGATTAATCCAAACGGCTTAATTGAACTTATCGGCCCTACGAATATTGTCGGCGATGTTACGGTAGAGCACAATGCGGTACTGGAAATCAGCAACGGCCAAACTTTGATTGTCGGCCACACGACTAACAACGGTGAAATTCGTGTAGTCAAAGGCGATGTTGTTTTCCAGGGCGGTTACAGCGGCAGCGGTATTGTTAAAAATGAATGAGGCAGGAACATATTTATACAGCCTCAATGCAAACGTTTATTGCACTATACCTGTAAGGCCGGGATGATGTGTGGCACTGCTGAGAACCGGGTTCCGGAATTGATGGCAACCGTCGCGATGTGCCGAAAAAGGAGGGAAGAACGAGGTAAGATAGGGGAAAAGCGATACACTAACCACGAACTGTGAAATAGCCCCAAGGGGATTCGAACCCCTGTTGCCGGGTTGAAAACCCGGTGTCC
>CAZMWN010000115.1:0-10308 GCA_964569935.1 uncultured Pirellulales bacterium | reverse complement strand
CGGTACCGTCGAAATCCGGCACCGTCGGATACTGGCCCGGCTCGTGGCCGTATATCGTAAAGTGGCTGTCCGCTCCTTTAATCTCACAGGTGCCCTCGGCGGCTTCAAGAACCAGGACGTCGTCAGTGCTTTCACGAACGATCGCTAAAATCCTGTCCGCCGGGACGATAGCTTCGCCCGGTTCTTCGACCTGTACGCCGGAGATAAGATAGTTGATGCCCACCTCCAGGTCCGTTGCACAAATACGAACGTCTTTTTCATCGGCGGTGATTTGCACGCACCTTAATATCGGCTTCGGTGTCCTGCTCGGAACTATCGATGTAACAAGGCTTAAGGCCTCTGCAAGGGCTGAACGATTAAAATTCACTTTCATACGGCCGATTTTTGGTGGAACTTTCCTTAGTGGTTCGGACTTTGTAGAAGTTGTTGGTGGAACGTTAGCTTGTTGTTCGGGAGCTGAACGTTTTGAATTTTCTTTCATAATAAACCTCTGTGTTTAATTGCTAAAAAGGGTCAAAATACTGCGTTTTCACACTCTCAAATAAGCATTGTAATTTACACTAAAATTTGCTGCTCGACAACTATATTTTTATAAAAACTAAGGCGTTTTGACCGGTGGTAAAACCACCGGCTAAATATAACCAAGTCTTTACGTCCACAACATATATCCCTATAATGACTTGCCATGATATTTGAGAAAACAGAGCGTGCTCTTTATAGAAGTCTGTTTGTCATTTCGACCGGAGCCCTCGTTCTTGCTTTCGCAAGAAGGTAAGTGGGCGAAGTGGAGAAATCTATAGAAAATGTCATTGCGAGAAGCGAAGCGACGTGGCAATCTTCCATTAATAATGTAAAAAATTATGAAACAATAGCGGCTAAAAATTCCTTATCAGAAAATCTTGTGTTATTTGAAGATTGCTTCGCTACACTCGGAATGACTTCGAGGGAGAGAAAAAAATGAACCAGCAAAACCCACAACCAGAAAAACAAAAAGAAAAGCCTCGATTCAATCATTGGCAATACAAATTTCTTAAACTGTGCTCAGAAAAAGGAGATGAAGGTATAAAACGTTGGAACAAGTGGCGTAATAAACATCCATGCAGAAGGATTTTTCTCGAAGGAGCGGATCTAGAAGGAACCTTCCTTTATTATATCTTTATTGAAGATATCAATCCTTTTATTGGAGTAAACCTTGAACGTGCATCGCTCATAGGAGCCAATCTAAAAAATGCCTACCTTTGGAATGCAAATCTGAAAGATGCCATACTTGCAAGAGCTAATTTAGAGGATTCTATTCTTGTAGGAGCCTATCTTGAAGGAGCTTGTCTTAATAGTTCTAATATGAAAGATAGCGATTTTGGCAATGCTATCGTAGATAGCCGAACAGCACTTATGGAGTGTGAAGTTAACCGTAATACTGACTTCGAAGGTGTAGCTCTAGACAATGTGCAGATTGATACAGCGACAAAGCAACTATTAGAATACAATATCCGTCGGAATAATTGGGAGGATTGGTATAATGAACATCCTTTCCTAAAATTCCTCGTTAAGGCATTTTGGTGGATGAGTGATTATGGAATTTCAACAAAAAGGATTATTGTTACATTTTTCGGATTAACATTCGTATTCGCATTATTATATAAATTGTTTCCTGACTTCGTCATGGTTTATGGTACAGTTGGAGATATTCGTGGTTTTTGGCATGCATTATATTTTTCTGTTGTTACAATGACCACTTTAGGTTTTGGTGACATTGCAGCCAATCCCGATAGCTGGGCTGGACAAACGTTGTTGATGTTACAAGTGATTTTAGGTTATGTTCTCTTGGGTGCTTTGGTGACACGGTTTGCGGTATTATTTACCGCCGGCGGACCGGCAGGAAAATTCGCAGATGAAAAGAGTATATGGAAAAGAATCGCTGATAAAATCAGATTAAAATCCAAAAAAGAGAATAAATCTTTAGAAGATTAGGAAATTTGAGTGGCGGACATGAAAAAGCGATATCGAATAGCATACATAGTGACATTTATTATTCTGGCTATGGTTATTGCCGGATGCGGCTCATCGGTAAAACTTCAGGCGGAAATTATTAGGCCGGAAGGGATTGGCTCAGAGTATCAGAAGGTATTCGATGAATATCGTGAGTCGATACCGAAGAAAATGGACAAATACAAAATTCCCGGCCTCTCGATTGCGGTCGTTGATACCGATGGCATCCTGTGGGCTGCCGGATTTGGAAAAACCGGCAGGGGAAATCAGCCGGTTACGCCGGAGACGCTTTTTAGCATTCAATCCATGTCGAAGACCTTTACAGCAACGGCGGTAATGACAGCCGTACAGGATGGACTGGTCGACCTGGATACTCCGATTACCAAGTACTTACCTGATTTCACAGTCAAGAGTCGCTACGAGCAGAATCCACAGGAAAAAATGACCCTGCGTTACCTGTTGAGCCATACCGCAGGCTTTACCCATGAAGCGCCCATCGGCAATAATCTGGATACCCGTTTCGACTCGTTTGAACAGCACGTTCTGAGCATTTCAGATACGTGGCTGAGAAGCCGGGTCGGCGCTAAATCCAATTATTCCAATTTAGGGATCGACTTGGCAGGCTATATTCTCCAGGTCAAATCAGGGATGCCCTTTGAAGAGTACATGAAGCAGAAAGTCCTCGATCCACTGGGCATGCCAACCAGCTCCGTGGATTACGACGTTGTTGAACAATTCGCCGACCGGGCGCTCGGGCATTATCCGTTCGTCACCGAAGTCCCGGTGGCGATACCCATGATCGCCGCCGGGGGCGTTTACACCAGCGCCACCGAATTGTCTCGTTTTGTGCAGTTTCACCTGAACCGCGGCGAAATCGACGGACGGCGCATCCTCGATGCAAATTTGATTGATACCATGTACACATCGTCACCTATCGCGGAAGGTTATGGCCTTGGCATTGGCATCGGGAAAAGCCACGGTACTTATTATCTCAATCACGGCGGCGGCGGTTTCGGTTTCCTGACCACCATGACCTGGTATCCGGAATACGGCATTGGATGCGTGGTGCTTACCAACAGCGTGAACCATGGCGACCAACATGTCAAGATAGCGAATAAGATTCTGGAAGAATTGATAACCAAACCTGTGGTTGCGAAGGACGCCTCCGGTCGCATTCCTCCCGGTGACCAGCTAATCGGCAAAAATGCGAAACTTCCCGTGTTAGCCGAGGATGGTCCCATCCACACTCCGACACCGTATAAACCTCAGTGGGGCCGCTATACGGGGACGTACAGATACATCTCAAGAGGCTACAAACTTGGTCTTCCCATCCGTATTTTTTTTGCCCTGGGTTATTGCCACCCCGCGATAAAACTCACCGTCGTCAAAAAGGACGGCTATCTTTGTATCGGCGATGAAAAGTTAGAGGAGTATCAGCCGGGGCTTTTTGTCACTCCATCGGGAGAAATGCTGGATCTGCGGAGTTCCGTGCCAACATGGAGAAATATCAAAATGAAAAAATCGCGTCTTTTCTGGAGCCTATAACACGGTATTGTTTACCGCCGGTGGTCCGGCAGGAAAATTCGCAGATGAGAAAGAAAAATTAAAGGTAAAAAGTAAAACCACAAATTAAAATTCAAAAAGAAAAATAAATCCTTGGAAGATTAGGAATACTGAATGACCAATTCCGAAACGAGCCACGAACCACAAATCACTGGCGTAAGCCATCCCTTAGAGGAGAGCGACAAAAGAATTGTCTGGTGGCACTGGCATCGGCGGTTATATAACTGGGTAGTTCACTGGGCGGATACACGCTACGGCATGGCGGCACTGATTATACTCGCCCTGACCGAGCCGATATGTGTGCCTATACCCGCAGATATTCTTGTGGTTGGTCTTTGTCTCGGCAAGCCGAAGCGCTCATTGAAATACGGCCTGACGTGTGCGCTCTTTTCTGTTATGGGGGGGACGATTGCTTTTTCTCTTGGTTTGGCTATCGGGCCGGAGCGAGTGGTTGATTTTTTCAACAATATCGGCCTCGGTGCAAAAGCGCAGTTGGCTCTCGATCTTTATACCAAATATGATTTCTGGGCGATTTCAATTTCGGCACTTACGCCGGTGCCCTATATGCTCTTTAGCTGGCTGGGCGGGATGGCACAGGTTTCACTGCTGAAATTTGTAATAATAAGTATCGTTTTTAGAACGATGAGGTTCGGCTCGGAGGCGTTGCTTTTCTATTTCCTCGGTGAAAGGGCAAAACGATTAATAGAAAAATATTTTAACATTGCAACGATTGTTGTTATTATATTGCTGGCAGTTGTGGTTTATGCGATAAAGTTATTGGGCCGATTATTTGCAGGATGAAAAATGAATGATGCCCAAAAACACACGCTCCTGAAAGTTGCCCGTGATACGGTTGAGGCGGTAATCAATCACGGAGTTGTTGAAAAACCCGTGTCGGATGATCCGGAATTAAATGTCCCCGGCGGATGTTTTGTGACTTTGAAGAACCACGACCAATTGCGGGGCTGTATCGGCCAGTTCACTTCTGATGATCCGTTGATTGAGCTGGTTGCCGAGATGGCAAGGGCCTCGGCTTCCAGTGACACGCGTTTTTGGGCGAACCCGATAACCCCGGTCGAGCTGAATCGTTTGGATATCGAGATTTCGGTTCTATCTCCGCTCAAGCGTACCGATGACCCGTTGAGTCTGCGGCTCGGAATCGACGGCATTTATATCAAGAAAGGGTACACTTCAGGTTGTTTTCTGCCGCAGGTCGCTACTGAAACCGGCTGGGATAAGGAGGAATTTCTCTCGTACTGCTGCGCGCACAAAGCCGGCCTGATGCCCGATGCCTGGCGGGACCCTGAAACGCAAGTTTTCTTATTCACCGCCGAAATATTCGGAGCAGACTTTAAGGATATATAGTTTTCGGTAACATACACCAGTCTGAAAAAACAACGAACGGAGCCGATTAGCTCCGCCCACTGATTCTATCAAGCTAATCGTTGTCTTGATTTTCTTCGATTACAGGCTCGGAATCGCCTACGGTTTTAACAGTTCCATCGGATAGGACATATCGTGCCTTAAAGAACCTGTATTTGACTCCGTCGATTTCGTAATCGTGTTCAGGCATATATGTTTTTTCGAACTTGCCGGCCTTTTTCAATTCGTGAATCTCATCGAATTGTTTTTGCAAAATCTCTTTTCTCTCAGCTTCAGACAGGCCGAGTAATTCAGGGTCTCCACCATAATTAAATCTTTCGCCATTAGAGAGAACCACCGACCACACGCCTGGTCTAATCTCTTCGGCCTTACCTTTTTTGTAAAGCTGATGGAATTCCTCATTAACTCTCCTTGCATCTTCTTCGGTGAAATTTGGGTCGGAAGAAACAATAACTGCTTTTGCTCCAACCATTACATTGTCCTCTGGAAACTCGAAAGTTTCCTCAAATACTATGAAGTGCTTTATTACTTTTGTAGCACCGTAGCTAAGAGGTAGTAAGACAAGAATTGCAATCGCCGCCGCTGCGGCAATCCGCCAGAGCAAGACTTTACCACCGGCCGGAGCAAACCACCTGCGAAGAGCCGACTGATGCATTTTAAACTCTTGATTCGGTATATCTGCCTGCAACTTATCCAGCAAGCCATCAGGTACCGGTGGCTTTGGGGCGGACCTGAGATATTTATCGATTTTGTTTTTATTCATAATGATTCTCCATTTGCGATTGGAATTGTTTGTTCTTTTTTAAATTCATTTTCACGGACGCCTAACTCGACCTTAAGGATTTTAAAGACTTCGCGAAGTCTGTATTTAACGGTACTTGTTGCTATATCCAGAACCTTGGCGGTTTCTCTGATGGACAGTCTCTGATAGTAGTGCAGGTGCACAATATGTTTCTTATTTTCATCAAGCTGGTCCACAGCTTCGTACAGGCGCTGGGCTGTTTGACGCTCGGCAAGACTTGTGAAAGGTCCCGGATTTTCATCTATGCACTCCCGCCACCATTCATCAGAATTAGCTTTAACGCCACCTGCATTTTTACGTTGCCAGTCGATGAATGTATTATGGGCGATTCTGTAAAGCCATGTCGAAAATTTACTCCGGCCTGCGAAACCGTCAAGTGATGCCCATGCCTTGAGGAACGTTTGCTGTGTCAAATCTTCGGCATTAGTTTGACTGCCACAAAGACGCCTCAAATATGCGTAGATATCTTTATAGTAAATTTGTATAATTTCGCATGCGGCATTTTTATCCGCTTTCTTGAGGCGTTTACATAGATGTTTTATCCGACTGTCCATAAATATCTCTGATATTACATCCCATAATTTAGTCGACCATTAGTTTAGACGAAAAAAACGGCTAACTGGACAAAATATTATGGATTCTTTATGATTTGCAGCCGATGGTAATGATAACACCAAGTTATAGAAATGTGTATAGGAAGGAATGCGGTGAAAAAGTTTTCCCTGATATGGATAATAGCGGTCCTGTTTCCGGCCGGATGTAGATCCGATAAATCCGTAATGCCGGAGGCTCGTGCCCGGCGAATCGGTTTATATACGAACATAGTTGTTGAGTTTTTGCGGGAACAGAATCTGCCCGATCTACATTCTGTTGAGCCTTGGGAAAATGATTACGGTCCGGGTTTGAAACTTACAACCAGGCACTATGAGGTTTACACAACGTTGTTCAATCGTGAGATGCTTTGTAAAGTTCCACGATTTGTTGAAACTGCTTATCATGCCTATAACAGCCAGTTGCCGGAGCCAATTGAGACATCGACGAAATTTCCTGTTTATCTTTTTGCCGAACGCCGTCAGTGGGAGCATTTCACCTGGAATTTTGCCGGTGAGCAGGCGAAGATGTTCTGCAAAATCAAAGCTGGAGCATATTGTCATAACGGTGCCTGTGTCGCGTATGATATCGGTCTGGAACGGACTTTCTTGGCTATCGGTCATGAGGGCTGGCATCAGTTTAACAGCAGAGTTTTCAAATTTAGCCTGCCAAGCTGGCTTGACGAAGGTGTAGCGATGCTCTTTGAAGCCCACATGACCGAGGATGAAGCGATTTATTTTGTGCCGAGCCGAAACACATATCGGTTGGATGCTCTGCGAAAAACCTTGGTTAAAAATGCGGTTATACCACTGCGGGAATTGACGGCGATAAATCCAGGCCAGGTCCTTGCTACCGACGAGACCGAGGATGTGATGGCTTTTTACAGCCAATCGTATGCGCTGGTTCGTTTTTTGAGGGAAGCGGATTCCGGCAAAAGGCTGGGGATTTATCATCAACTGCTTGCAGACGGATTGTGGGGCAAATGGCCGCTTGATGAGGTTAGTAAAGAAGTTGCGATTGACAGGAATTTGCCGAAAACTATTCTTTGGAATCATATCGTTGGCACTATGTTGTTTCAAAAATATATTGATGAGGATTTCGAGCGAATCGAGCAGGAGTATTTGGATTTCTGCAGGGAAATAGCTGGATATTAACCGTGACAAGTGCAGAATAAAAAGCGGAGATTTTAAGTTAAATGCGGAGTACATACTGATGACCGAAACATATACAGCACAAATCATTTTAGCTTCAGCTTCTCCAAGACGTAAACAGTTACTATCAAAAGCAGGTTACCAATTTGCGGTGGTTCATCCCGAAATCGACGAGGCGGCATATTCTACCGACCAGATCGATTCCGAGCAATACGCCCAAAAACTGGCGTTGGCCAAGGCGAAAAGCGTCGCTGAAAAGCACCCGGAAAGCTTGGTTATCAGTGCCGATACGATTGTGGACTTCCAAGGTGAGATTATCGGCAAACCCGACAATGCGAAAGAAGCCCGGCAGATCATTCAAAAGCTCTTTAGCGCACCCCATCAGGTGATTACCGGCATTGCCATTTGCAGATTGTGCGACAACATCGAATTGGTGGCTCACGATTCCACAACTATTTATCCGAAGCAATTGACTCAGGAACAGATAACCGAGTATATAAAAAGCGGCCGTTGGAAAGATAAATCCGGTGCATACGCTATCAAAGAGAACGGCGATGAGTTTGTCGAGAAAATCGAAGGCAGTCTGACAAACGTGATGGGCCTTCCGATGGAGCTTCTGGAGCGGCTGCTGGGCAAAATATTCAGTCAGCAATAACCGGAAACTGCCGGATTCACGGGCTGTTGTTAAAAAATTGGCTTTGTTCCTCCCTATGGGACACCTTACGGCGCTAAGGGATAAATTGGCTTTGAATTGGGTTCGTTTTTACCAGGTGTCCAATCACTTTTTTTGTTATAATCTTTTTATTTCAAAGAGCTTACGCCGACTTGACTTTTTTTAAAATTGGGTTCGTTTTGCAAAAAAAGGGCCGATTTGTAGAGAACTCTCGACATTTGTCGAATCCTGCCCTATTAAAATCCACTGATTGCATTGGCGGGCTAAGTGAATGATTTTTTTGCATACTAAATACAACATACGATTTGCCGCCCCCATCAGACCCAAGTGTTAGTCATCTTCAAAATTGGACATTCTACAATTGATATTCAATATTCATTGGCTGTCCTCTGGCCCCCCTATACCCCATACCCTATCCCCTAAACATTCTACCCGCATCCTGCCAAAAAACAAGTGAAATCCCGAAAATTGTCCTTTACTCGTATATAGTTACTCGACTTGGGACATTCGACGAAGCTCAGTCGAAGACCTTGTCGATCTTGGCAGCGGAATGTCCGACAACCGGCGAGGTTTTGGGTCTGCTATCGCCTTATGTTGATGGACAGATAATAATCCTTTTCCTGTGTCAATTCAGTCAACAGTTGCCTGAGAGTGCTTGGTCAGTTATCGGAACGGCAACAGATTGTCATGAAATGGCATATTTATAACCCTTGGTTCGTATTCGGCGAGTTTTATGTTTAAAAAGCAAGGCCTGCTATTGACAAAATTGCCCAATTATGGTATAAATAACAGTATCTAACGCCTTTTTATGAGGGTGATTAAGCATTAATTCCGGCATGGAGGGGATTTCTTTAACAACATTCCCCTTCTATGCATTGGTAGTTCGATATTCATACGATGATTGTGAGGTGGGTGATTGGGATTAATTAAACGTATCAAAGAGTGGAAGCAATCCTGGTGTACGAATTCCAGACTTATAAAACCTCCTGCCCTGGAAAGGCTCGAACCGCGAATTCTGCTTTCGGGAGATGGTCTTCTTGCACTCGAAGTGACCGATCAGGAGCTTTTATCGAATGTAGTCATTGAACAGACTGAAGTTGTACTGTATGAATCGAATGCCGTTGAATCCGATTCGCTTACTCTCGAATTGAATGGACAGGGACTGCAGTTTAATCTCAATCCCGCTGCCGGGATGTCACAACAGGCCATCGATGCATTTCAGGAGGCTGCCGATATATTCTCTGAGATGTTTACTGATGATATCGTTGTCAATATTGACATCGACTTCAAGGGACTGACATCCGGAGCATTGGGGACCAGCAGTTTCTCGCTTCAACTTGAATCTTACTCCGACGTATATACAGCATTAATGAATGATAAGACCAGCAGCAGTGACATTACGGCAACAAACTTTCTACCGGCGGATTCTGACCTCGCCGTCTATATCAATCTTACCCAAAATAATCCCAATGGCTCGGGAAGCATCATCCCCTATCTCGACAATGATTCGGATGCGAACAATACCAACATACGAATAACCTACGCAAATGCCAAAGCACTCGGGCTCCGCTCTGCAGGTAATACATCGACTGATGCAAGTATCACATTAAGTAGTACGTTTACATGGGACTTCGACCGCAGTGATGGAATTACATCGGGTGCATTCGATTTTGTGGGAATTGCAATACATGAGATCGGCCATGCGTTGGGATTCACCAGTGGAGTGGACTATCTCGATCAACATCCGGGGCAATGGGACAATACATATACGCAAGTAAGCGTACTGGACCTGTATCGGTTTTCCAACGGTAGTATAAGTGCCGGTGCGGACATCGACTGGACGGCTGACACTCGAATAAAGTTTTTTTCAATCGATGGTGGCATGACAAATCTGGCCACATTTGCAACAGGACTTGATTACGGAGACGGTAGACAGGCCAGCCACTGGGAGGATTTCCTGGGCATCGGGATTATGGATCCGACTGCTGCGCCCGGTGAGTTCTTGGATGTCACTTACCTTGACATCACGGCCTGGGATGTGATAGGATGGGATGTATCCGGCGTAGTTCCTCAGGCATTCCCATATTCACAGGACTTTGAGTCAGGCCAACCAACAGGGGCCCAGGGCTGGGAGTACTACTCGGACAACGAAGGCA
>CAZMWN010000114.1:0-10414 GCA_964569935.1 uncultured Pirellulales bacterium | reverse complement strand
ATATCGTAGAACTTGGAATAAATCATCAGGTTCTGTACAACATTCAGCTCATCATCCAGATTATTTTCCTGCTGGACGACGCCGGAAAGATATTTGATGGCTAACTCATTTGTGGCAGGGTCATATCCGAAGATATCCATCCGGCTGTCGGGATTCTTATCCCTGATGCATTTGCCATGGATTATTTTCATTACTGTAGTTTTACCGGCACCGTTTGGTCCCAAAAATCCATAACAACTACCGGATTCGACCGCGAAGCTCAACCCTTGCACAGCCCGAACCTTGCCGAAGCTTTTACTGATATTTTCTACATTAATTATCGTTGCCATCTTGACCTATACGTATCAACAGCATTGAACCGGCACTGCCGATTATCTCAAATCTGCTACGATAGCATATCTACCATGAAATTTCAGCTTTTATATCATTTCTTGCTGATTGTTTACACAGAACTGCTACGAACAAATATAGCAAAAGTTTGGTTGTTGTTCTATTGTGAGCAGGGGTCTTAGAGGAATCCGGATATACATACACCTTTTGACTTTAAGCCTGGCTCCGGTTTTGGTTAGAATTTTCTTACCAGGCCTATGACGACGGCTTCTATCCGGCAGTTTTTCGAATAGATTGGCTTAAAACTATCGTTGGCGGGCTGCAGTCGGGCCTGGTTCTTTTCTTTATAGAATCTTTTAAGTGTTGCGTTTTCTTCATCCACGATAGCGACAACCAGTTGGCCGTCATGAGCTGTACTACTGCGGTGGCAAATCACATAATCGCCAGGCTGGATATCCTCGCCGGTCATACTCTCGCCGTTGACTTCAAGGGCGAATATGTTGTCACCGGTTCCGAAACAGGAATTTAATGACAAATCCTCCATGTTCTCAACAGCTTCCAAAGGCATACCGGCAGCGACTTTGCCTGCTAATGGTATTCCGGTTGATTCATTAGGGTAGAAATTAAAGTCCTGATCGGTACCGTAATTAAGCAATTCTTGCGCTTTTGAACTGGCCTTCAAAGAGCGAGCCTTGTTTGGTGAACCGGACAGTAATCCTTTTTTTCGAAGTTCGCCTATATGCTCGAATACGGTGCTTCGGCTGATGTTTAATGCAGATGACATTTCCGCCAAGGTCGGGGAATAACATCGGCTCTGCTGATACTCGGCTATCATCCTGAGCAACTGAAGTTGACGCGGTGTGAGCTGTATTGCGGACGCTGTTGGATTCAATGGCATTTTTTATTTCCTCCTTTTGACGATAAGGCTGTTCACTGATACCTGAGGTGTCTATTAAAGGAATATAAGGATTAGTACGCTTATATCCGAGGAGAATCGCTGCAACCTCAATCGTTGAGGCCAATAACTTCTCAAGACAATTGGATTGCTTGTAAGATTCCGGCGGTTCCGGCCGCCAGACTGAGACAAAATCGCCGCCGGGTCCGAATTTACACAGTGGTTTAGTTTCTCTATTTTTCTCCGGTATTAATTTCATTTGAGCACTTTCCTTTGGCAAAAAAGCAAGCAGCAATTAGTAACACATGTTACTATCGGCTAAGCGACCGGAATTACCCAAACAAAAACCGAACAAAAAAAGGGTGTATCCCGGTTTTTTTGGGAGCCTTCATTTTAATCCTGAGTATCTAAAGAATATAGGACGAACAGCTAAAAAATTCCTTGTGATTTATCTTTCGAATGCCGGATCGAATTGATTGTTTTTCTGGAGTTATAAAGAAAAAAATTATAATATGGCTTATTGATGGATTTTATTGAATAGTTATAATCCTTCTCTGAATCAAAGGAATAATTTAGGGATAAATTTTTTATGCGAAGCCGGATAATATTTATTTGTATTGTAATTACTGTATCGACAAGTGCTTTATATTCGGTTGGTTCCGGAACCCATGCTTTAAAGTTTCTTCCCGGAAAGCAGGTTGGAAAAGTAGAAACAAAGTTAATAACCGAGGCTTCCGGTATTGTGGCCAGTAGAAAGAATCCGTCAGTTCTATGGGTACATAACGATTCCGGTAATTCCGCAAGAGTATATGCCCTAAATACCGAAGGTAAACTTCTTGTATCCTGCCGAGTCAGAGGGGCCCGTTGTCGGGATTGGGAGGATATTGCTATCGGCCCCGGGCCGGATAAAAAACGAGATTATTTATATATCGGTGACATCGGAGATAATAAAAGCAAACATCCTTCTATAACTATCTACCGAATACCAGAACCACATATCGATCCAAACAGCGTTTCAGCGGATGAGCAAATCGGCCCGGCCGAGGCAATTGAACTGGTTTATCCGGATGGGCCCAAAGATGCAGAGACGCTCATGGTTGATCCTGTTGATGGTGACATTTATATCATTTCAAAACGTAAGTTATTTAGCCAGGTATTTCGTGCTACATCTGCGGAATTGACTCAAAAGCCGGTCAGGTTGAGCCATGTTGCAGTTCTTCCCTGGGCTCTGGCGGTAGGGGGTGACATTTCGCCAGACGGCAAATACATTATTGTCAGAAGCTTGTCTCATGCTTCATTATGGATTCGACCAAATGGTAAGCCGCTCTGGCAGGTGTTCAGCCAGAAACCCGACGATATCAAGCTGATGCCGGAACCGCAGGGTGAAGCGATATGTTTTGATGCCGACGGTCGTGGTTTTTTTACGATTAGTGAAAAGGCTCATCAACCTATATACTATTATGCGAGTTTAGATGCATCTAAGGAACCGGATGATTAACCTGCCATCCAAGCTCAGGATTTTATGAGGGACTGTCCTGAGAAATGCTTTTCATGGGTTAATCTAATTTCCAATGCAGAATAACTTATTGGCCGTGTGAATAAATATATGACTATCGGCAATAGCAATTGAAGCCTGAACAGGTTTATCTTTCATATCTATTCGCGAGAGGATTTTGAACTCATCGCCGGCGGCAAGAACAACAGCTTCGGCGGCTTCACTTATACAATAGAGTTTATCATCCGCCGCAGTAATAGATGCCCACCATGGAGTACTACCGCCGAGTTTGCCCTGCCATTTTTGCCGGCCCGTCTTTGCATCGAGACAAGACAGGATCCCACCCTCTCTGTCACCAAGGACATAGATATTGCCTTTGTAGAAAAGAGGTGTACTGACATCCGGTGAAGGACCTTCGAATTTCCAAACTATATGATTATTAGTCAGAATGCCCTCTCCGTCAGGATTGAGTGCTAAAAGCCCTTTGCTGCCTCTGGGTGGGATACCAAAGACAAGACCTTCGCCCGTGACAAGTGAGCTTATGTTCCGATCTCTCGTGCTCTTGTTCTCAGAGTATCCATAGCGCCAAAGCTCTTTGCCGGTTATCGCGTCATTGGCCGTGAAATAGTCAGCGCCTATGATGAGAATTTCGGAGCGTTCGGGACATTGATATAGTATCGGTGAACTATAGGAGTCAAGGGTTTCGTCCTGAGCATCTGTCTTGCGAGGCTGCCTCCATATATTTTTACCTGTTCCGGCGTCAACAGCCAGAATAAATGAATCGAGAGAGGTTCCCTTTGGGGCACGATAGGCTGTATGGCGTCGTTGGATAAGGATATAAAGTTTGTTGCCGTAAAGCAGTGGGCTTGAACTATAGCCATACTTGAGTGAAATGTTGCCGTGTTCTTCTTCGATATTTCGAGACCAAAGAATATTTCCATCTGAGTCCAGCCCGGCCAGTTCACCAGAGCCGTATATGAAGTAAACATTCCTGCCATCAGTTACAGGTGACGATGAAGCTAAATTGTTACGCGGCACTTTTCGATTTGATTCTCCGAGTTTTCTCCGCCATAGCTCCTCTCCATTTCGAGCGTCGAGGCAAAGAGCGAGAAGATCGTTGCTGTTTCTGTCTGTCGAGTTGAGAAAGACTTTGCCGTCAGCGATTATGGGAGTAGCCGAACCGGCACCGGGAAGCTCGACAACCCAAGCGACATTCTCTGTTATAGTCCATTTCTCAGGCAGATTTTTTTCGTTGCTTGAGCCATTTAAAAATGGCCCTCGCCAGTGGGGCCAATCGTCGGCAGTAGCTTGTGTACCTGTAAGTATAGCAAGAATAATTATTACTATTAAGGATGTTTTATTTATTACTTCCATCTCGTTCTTCTTATTGAGGCACTCGGCTGTAGATAAACATTGACGGCGTTAGGCTCAGGGAATTCGTTTTCATGCATCCACTTGCCGTATCTGTCTAAAGAGCGGTGCCCATTCTCCACCTTAAAAGTTTTAAAGCCAAAATATAATCCGATGTCACCAACAGCTACGGATATATACGGCCCGATCATTGGACTTCTGATAACAAACCAGGGTTCGTCTCCTTTCCATGGATTATTGGATTCTTCCCAATATTTCGGGATAGGACGAATCATCTGGCCTGCTATTATATCTATTTTCATGCCGAAACCCTTGTCTTGATGTTCCTTAACATCATGGTCGAACCACAAACCACGCTCGTAGGAACCAAGACTCAGACTCAGACCTTCTACGGAACCGGTTTTACATCCGGTCAACATCAAAACAAGAAGTAGAAATAAACATCTCATATCGATTTAATTGTCTCACATAATAATCAAATAGTCAAGAATTGGTCTAATCCAGGCTCTGATGTTATTTGTCTGAGTTTTTAATCAGGACAA
Organism: uncultured Pirellulales bacterium; assembly: GCA_964569935.1. Taxonomy (GTDB): domain Bacteria; phylum Planctomycetota; class Phycisphaerae; order Sedimentisphaerales; family Anaerobacaceae; genus JAFGPS01. Next base: position 5,781 of record CAZMWN010000114.1, on the reverse strand, counting down.
ATTATTACCAGAATTTATTTGTTTAGTAGGGTATTCTATATTATAATATATATGTTGCGAATGCATACAGAGATCAGTCGGTCTCATAACACTACCCGCGGTAAAGTGTGTAATGGCATATCGCAGCAAGGAGACGGGCTTACAACCAATTCAAAACGAACTGCCCATGTCTCCTTTTTTTATGCGCTTATCATCTTCTTTCTATTGTATTACGGATCAAGAATGTAAGGTGTGGAGGCACTATTAGTAAACGCTTAAACGAAAAATGGGATTGCGTTAATAGACTTAAAAAAATATTCAACTTTTTTAGAACGGTATCTGCTTAGTCCAGCTTGCGAATACGAACTTCGATATCCTTTACATCTTTTAACAGATCAACGATTTTACTTGTATTCGTTCGTCCATAGTGATATGGATATAAAATCTTCGGCTTTAGTGCTTTTGCTGCATCCGCCACCATCTCAGGTGTCATCGTATAGGGAAGGTTCATCGGTAGGAAAGCAATATCGATATCCTTGAGTTGTTTCATCTCCGGCGTATTCTCTGTGTCACCTGCTACATACACTCTTGTATCACCGAACGTTATCACATAACCGTTGCCCCGACCCTTAGGATGGTAAGGCGTATTGCCGGAGCGCATGTGTACGATATTATACGCCGGCAAGGCCTCGATTTTTAATCCCTGAACTGTCCGGACATCGCCGTTTTGCATGATAATCCCACCGGCAATACTTTCTGAACAGATCTTAGTTAAGACTATTTCGGTGTCTTCTTTACGGATAAATTTTATTGCTTCGGGGTCGAGGTGGTCGCCGTGTTCGTGGGTAATTAAGATCATATCAGCCTTTGGCATTCTCGAATAATCGGCCTCTCTGCTCACAGGATCTATATGAATAATCTTGCCATTGAAGGTGAACATCAAAGTTCCGTGCCCGATACAGGTAATCTTCAGATTGCCTGTGTTGGTTTTGATTATATCTTCTTCAAATCCCGGTTCTGTGTCGGTCTGTTTTTGCCTGGCGCCTTTGGCTCGCATACGAACCGAATAGAGTGAAGTCCGGGCCGTGATAAAGAGCGTTTGATTGTCCTTGCCGCCGAAAGTGACATTGGCTGGCCCCTCAGGGATTCTAATCGTTTCGATTTTTTGCCCCTTTGCATTGTAAACAACTACTGCGTTTGTAGTCAGGTAAACGTTACCTTCGTTATCTATTGTCATCCCGTCGCTGCCTTCGGGGGCGAAAAGCTTCTTATTAGACAGTGTTCTGTTCTGATTGATGGTATATACAAAGGTTTTTCTCCCGCCGTGGTCCGCCACGTAAAGAAGTTTACCGTCGGGAGTACCGATTATTCCGTTGGGCCTGACCATATCATCGATTACTCGGATGACATTCTTGCGGTCGGCGGAGAGGTAATAGACATGTTCGCCATCCTGTTCCATATTATCTCTGTTGCCGTAGCGCGGATCGGTGAAGTAAATACCTCCGTTCGGATCAATCCATAAGTCATTGAGGCTGTTGAATTTTTTGTCTTGATAGTTATCAGCTAGTACTGTTACTTGATTTTTTGGATTGATGGATATCAATCGACGTCCACCACCTTCGCAAGCCAGCAGATTGCCGTCTTTGTCGAAATAAAGGCCGTTGGCACCACCTGAGTTTTCACGAAAAGTTGTGAGCTTATCGTCTGAAGACCATTTATGGATTCGATTATTGGGGATATCCGTGAAAAAGACATTTCCCTGTGCGTCCGCCGCCGGTCCTTCGGTAAAGTTAAAACCACCGGCAAGTTTCTCCACCTTTGCCCCCGGCGCCACAACACTTTCTTGCCCGGCACAAAAACACGTTACGGAAACTGCTAACATTAAAGTTATATAAAAGTGCCCTTTGCTGTTCATTTTAATCCCCTTTCTCTTGTGAATTTGTTTTTTCTAAAATAAATCCTGATGCATTATACCGTCGTTCCGCAGTAATGGCAAAAAAACACATGAATTTTGCTATGGGTGAAAATTCATGTTTTTATTAGAGGCTTTTTCTCTTTTCCGCGATTTCGCCTACCATTATACTTATTCACATAAATAAGGATGTAATAAAACAGTAAATTGTTACGAAGTTTTGGAGAAAATTTATGCTCGGCGAACAAGAAGCCGGATTAATTACGAGCCGGATAAAAACGTTAATCTTTTTTTTAGTATTTTCCATCCTGTTTTTTATTACAGAATCCACGGCTATATGCGCTCAATCCAGGCAGAATGCCGAGACAAGCTCTCTTAAATCACAAGATGCAAACTCGGTCGGTCCGCTCGAAACAGTTACTTCGCATACGGTTGATACGGATATAGCCGACAGTTTATCTTTGGAACAGCTCCAGACGCAAAAGAAACTGATTTCCGAGTCAAAAGAGCTGAGTGAAGAAATTAAGGCGAAAATTAGCGAAGTTTATGACCAGGCAATAACTCAATTACGATTAGCTATAGAGCTTGAAACCAAGGGGCAGAATTATAGCCAGGGACGGAAAAACGCTCCAGATGAATTGGAAAAGGTCAGGACACTGCTCGCTAACCAGGTTACTTTTACCCCACCCGAAGTTGCTGCTGATATCGCACTTCCGCAGGCGGAACAAAAGCTGACAGAGGTAACGTTAGCCTTAGAGCAAGCCAAAAAGAATGTTAACAATCTTGAAAACGAACCCAAAAAAAGAGCCGAACGGAAGACAAAGATACCGGAGGAGTCGAACGCTGCTAAACAAAGGCTTGATGAAATAAAAGGGAAGCTTGGCACTGTTGCGGTTGAAGGGCAAAATACCGAGCTGGTTCGGGCAAATCGTACACTGCTGGTGGCCCAGCAACGTGCCTTAGAGAGCCAGATAGCAACTAATACAGAGGAGTTGTTGTTCTATGATGCTCGTAGGGATGTGCTCGCTGCTAACAGGGATTTGGCAGCACGGCAACTGGCTTCTACAGAGAAACTTGCAGAGTTTTGGCAACAGAAAGTTAATGAACTGCGGCAAAAACAGGCTCAAGTTGCTCAAAAGGAAGCCATCCGTGCAAAAGAAGAAACCAGATATGCTCGTCCTGCAATTCAGGATATTGCCGAAAAGAATGTTGAGCTGGCCAAACAACAGACTGAGCTTGTGGTAAAAGTCGAAAAGACCTCACAGGACTTAAAACGAATCGATGAACAGCTTGCGGCCCTGGAAAAAGATTTTAGTGAGGTTCAGGAGAAAATTAAAAAGGCTGGCAAAATCACCAATGTTATGGGTGTTCTGCTTCTTACCAAAAGTAGCGAATTGCCGGATATAAAAGAAAACCGAAAGCAAATACGCTCTCGCTTGTCAGAGATTACCCTGGCCCAATTGGAATTGATTCGATATGACAAAGAATGGTCTGATCTGAGCAATATCGAAGAGCAGGCAAATAATATAGTAGATAAAATCGTCCCTCCTTTAGTTGAAACAGAGCGGGAGAGGATTCGTGCCGAGGTTGTTAATTATCTTCAAAACAAGCGTAAAATTCTTCAAGCGATTACTGACCTTTATCTCGACTATTCAACAGCGTTGGCAAACCTCGATGCCAAGGAAAGTTCTTTTGTCCAAACAGTACTGGAATATGAAGACTTTATAGATAAAAATATCCTATGGGTAAAAAGCTGTTCTACGCTAAGTATCAAAGACACACCGGAGGTGATAACGGCTGTAAGATGGCTTGTCCGACCAAGGCACTTGCAAAAAATTGCCGAAACACTCGAATTAGATTTCAGAAAAAAACCATTGACCTATATAGCTGTCATTGCGTTTTTTGCTTTATTGGTTGTGTTACATCACAAAATACACGGGCTGATTGAAAATCTTTCCAGGAAGGTACGTGATGTCAATACCGATAGCTTTATGAATACATTGAAGGTGTTTATGTTGACCCTGCTTTTGGCTGCAACATGGCCTGTTATAATTTTGTTTGTGCGGTGGCGTCTTTCTGTGAATGCCTCTGGTTATGATTTTACCCAGGCTTTTGCCGGTGGTCTTCGAGATCTTTCTATAGGCATCTTTATATTTGAACTTCTACGGCATATGACAATGTCCTACGGCCTCATTCAGGTTCACTTTCGTGTGGGGGCGGAATCCCTGGCTTTTGCCAGAAAGCACTTGAGATGGTTTTTTATTCTGGTGATTCCGTTAACATTCATTCTTCGAATTTTGCAGCTCCAACAAACCAACGACCAGATGTACAACACGTTGGGTCGATTAGTGTTTATTACCATTCTTGTTTTACTTGCTATCTTTCTTCTTGTGTTACTCCGCCCGACCGGGCTGATGGTTGGACCTTACCTCAAACGACATCGTGAGGGATGGGCGGAACGTCTTCGCTATCTTTGGTACCCCTTGTGTCTGGTTTTATCTGTTGGTTTTTCGGCGCTGGCAGCAATGGGATATTTCTATGCCGCCTGGAATCTTTACGAGAAGCTTATGGGCACACTATTGCTTGTGTTCCTGGTCTTTGTGTTCAAAGCTATGTTGACACGTTGGTTAATCGTGACGCGGCGAAGACTCTCGCTGATTGAGATGCAAAAGCGCAAGGCTGCCGCCCAGGAAGAGGCTGTTGAAGCGAAATCCCAGACAAACTCGCCAGAATCTGATGTGTCAAAACAGGTCAAAACTAAGCCAGAAAAAACAATCTTCGAGATTTCGCAGCAGACCAATCGACTTATAAATGCAATTATTACTGTTTTTCTGGCTGTCGGTCTCTGGTATGTTTGGTGGGATGTGCTGCCGGCTCTGGGTGCATTGGAAGACATTGAGCTATGGAAAACAACTGGTGCTCAGGGATCGGAAATTATTAGCCTTGGTTCGCTTGTGATGGCCTCTATTATTGTCATCATGACGATTGTTGTAGCCCGTAATGTACCCGGCCTGTTGGAAATTATTATCTTAAGGCGACTTCCTCTTGACCGCGGGGTTCGTTTTGCCGTTATCACATTATGTCGTTATATTCTTGTGGTTATTGGAGTTGTGCTCGCGTTTACAGAGATAGGTATTGGGTGGTCGAAAGTGCAGTGGCTCGTGGCAGCAATGACTGTAGGGCTGGGATTTGGCTTGCAGGAGATATTCGCTAACTTCATCAGCGGTTTAATAATCCTTTTCGAACAACCGGTTCGAGTGGATGATGTCGTGACTGTAGGTGACGTAACGGGAGTGGTGACAAAAATCAAGATTCGCGCGACTACAATTCGAAAGTGGGATCAGCGCGAACTTATTGTCCCTAATAGAGAATTCATAACCGGCCGTCTTGTAAACTGGACTCTTTCGGACAAGGTCATGCGAAGAGACTTTATCGTAGGTATTGCATACGGCTCTAATGTTGCCAAGGCCGAAGAAACGCTTTATAAAGTTGCCTCAGCAAATCCGATGGTTTTGGATTCTCCCAAGCCGATCGTTCTTTTCAGGGGCTTTGGTAACAGTTCTCTCGAGTTTGAGTTGCGTGTCTATATTGCAGGCATTGAGAACTACGTGCCTGTATGGCATAGCATTAACTGCGCCATCGATGAAGCTTTCCGCAAGGCCGGCATCGAGATCGCATTCCCACAACAGGATCTACACATCCGCTCGATTAAAACAAATATCCCAATAGATATAAGTAAAAAACGAGAATAGTTGGGTGTGATTTTATCTTGGACTATATTTTAGAGCTGGCTTGAGAATAAAGGAGCTTTGGATTAGGTTGTTTCAGGTTGTTTGGAGTCTCTGGCTTTTTTCTCCGCTATATCGATGTTCCAGATGTATTTTTGTGTT
>CAZMWN010000113.1:0-10510 GCA_964569935.1 uncultured Pirellulales bacterium | reverse complement strand
TATAAGCAAATGTGCAGGGACCGATAGCAATACCAAATACCAATCCGAGAATAAACGCAGCAAGCATACCCTTTCGTTTCATTCCAACCTGCCCGGTGCCACTAAACGGCATAGGGATTACATCCAGCAATACAAGGCCAACTATAAAAAATATAATAGCAACAAAATAATTCCCGTATAGCCCAACGTCACCCAACATTCGTCCCGCCACAGCAGTAATAGTCCCGATAACAGCAATCGTGATTAAGATACCTATAGCAAATAAGCCGGATATGTAAAAGGCGCGCCGAGTCGATATCTGCCCCTGCCCATTGATAAATCCGACGATCAAAGGAATACTCGCCAAATGGCAAGGGCTTAATAAAATACTCAAAATCCCCCAGAGAAGAGCCGCAATTATCGCTATTGCAGGAGTACCCTCAACAGCATGTGTCAATATTGTGAACAGTTCACGTATCATTCCGTTTGTGTCAGGTCCACTCCAAGCTCTTTCCATTTAGTAAGTATGTCCTCCTTAGAGTAAAATCCTTCATGGCGAAAGAGTTCCTTACCGGAAGCGTCAAAAAAAATCTGAGTGGGGATAAGTTGAATACTATAAACCGTAGCCATCACGGGATCTTTACGTACGTCCAGGAGTTCCACATGGAATTTGTCTGCAAATTCGGTCTTGAGTTCTTCGAGAATCGGCGCCATCTCTTTACAGGGAATGCACTGGTCTGACCCAAGATCGAGCAATTTCGGCAGGTCCTTGCTTACAAACTGGTTCGGCTGTACCTCTTCATTAATATTTGCTGCTATATCTATAACGGCATCGGTTCCCTGTTCTGATTCATTCCTCTTGACTGCAAAAACACCAATTACCGAGATAATCAGAACGATAACAATTACGATTTTCCATGTTTGGCTCATAATTCAGTAACCTACCTTTCTAAGCATCTGTTAAAACCAAGCCGGCTGCAACGATACAGACAAATTGCCAGGGGCCTGCAAAGATAAGGCCTTCTTGTACTGCTGTCTATTAACTGAGCATTTCTGTTATTTTAGCGGCCACCTTGGCTATGTTTTCTTCGGTGGCCGGACTCTTTCCCTTTTCCAATCCAAGGTCAGTGACACGAAGATACTCGAATTCCGTATATCCCGCCTGTTCGAGGCAATGCTTAACACAATCCAGGTTGCATCCGTCGATTGCAAGGATTTTCGACGCCGTACCGGTCTTCTTCAAAATCGGCTCGACTCGCCCTCCCACACCCGCCAGACAAAACATAGCTCCGATACCATCTTTACTCAATTTCCGGGCCGTCCTATCTGAAACTTCACCCACATCGGCTGCTCCTGAACAGGCAAATATTAAAACCGGGCCACCGCTGCAAACATTATTTTCTTCACTCATAAGTATCTCCTGCTGTTTATTTTTTATGAAAGTAATTTTTTTATTTCTTCCGGCGACGGTACTTTACCAACGGTCTTTACCTGTCCGTCTATTGCCAGAGCCGGTGTCATCATTACACCGAATTTCGTTATCTCATTTACTTGAGTCACCTTCTCTATCTCAAATTCACCACTAAGGTCCTTTACCGCGGTTTCGGCGTTCTCGGCCAGTTTTTTACATTTAGGACAACCGGCACCAAGAATCTGTATCTTCTTCATCTGTCAATCTCCAATTTTATCTCCGTCCTGAAATCGGTCATCGGCGATCCATTGTTTTTCGGGCATTTGATCTACCCAGCCATTACGTTGGACATCATAACGGTCGAATCTCGATATATAAGGTTTTATATCCAACAGCGGAGTTCCGTCCAAAATATCCACATCGGTCACATAAATACGGCCTTCCTCTATCCGTAAAAGGCGTACCGCCGAGAGCCCGATTGGATTGGGACGGCACGGTGCACGCGTCGCAAACAGACCTCTCTCGGAAGTATCCATATAAGGTTTTACCAGAAGTTTGGTTTGCCCGGCTTTGTTAAACCAATATATCAGCCAGATTCTTTCAAAACCTTCGAGATCTTTCAAGGCCTGTCTATAAGGCTCAAAAATTTCTACAACGCCGTCATTGCCTTTGGCATAAACCGGCTGAATCGGTGTACCTTGCGATTCTGTAAGAGATGAGTGAACCACACCGATAGGATTAATCGTAATTGACTCAGTCATAATAAATACCTTCAATTTGCTTTTTATAATATTTTAGAACATACCGAATATAATTCCCGAAATCGTCGCCATGGAAATCACAAGCAATACAAAGACGACGGTTTTATGTGTTCCCATGACCGAACGAATTACAAGCATATTCGGCAAACTCAAAGCCGGTCCCGCCAGCAAAAGCGCCAGCGCAGGCCCTTTACCCATACCGGCTCCCATCAGGCCCTGCAGAATCGGAACCTCTGTTAAAGTCGCAAAATACATAAAAGCACCGGCAACGGAGGCAAAGAGATTCGCCCGGATTGAGTTACCTCCTACCGCTCGATTGACCCACTCGGCAGGGATGATACCTTCACGGCCCGGCCTTCCCAAAAGGAAACCAGCCACAAGTACACCCAAAAGCAACAACGGCAGAATCTGCTTAGCGAACGTCCACGAAGCCCCGACCCATTCTTTAAGCTCGGCCTTTGTAAACCATAAATAAAGCATCACGCCAAATGCAATCAGGAACACAAGGACCAAAATCCATTTGCTATTGTAAATCTTTTCATACAGATTCTTTTTCGGAATGTCCTCCATTTCCTGTAACAGATCACGGGAGACTGAAATCGTCTGTCCTTTGGTATCCAGAATTTTGACCTCCTCGGTTCCTGTGTTTAGGAGTGTGCCTTCGACCTTATACATCGAAAGCCCGCCGGGACAACAAAGAAATACCGCACGAACGTCACCGCTCCGCGCCCAGTTAGCGAATACAAGGATGCCAATCATGGAAGCAAAATACAGGGCATTTTTCCATAGCGGCCGGCCAACTTCAGGCTCAGGCATGGCCATTTGGGCAGTGCTTTTATCAATCTCTTCCTTGCGATAAATCACGTGCATCAAAAGCCCAATCACAATACTGAAAATAATTGCTCCGACCGCACGAGCGATTCCTATCTCCAGTCCAAGTATTCGGGCGGTCAAGATAATAGCAAGGACATTGACAGCGGGACCTGAGTAAAGAAAGGCGGTGGCAGGTCCCAAACCAGCTCCCATCTTGTATATGCCTGCAAACAACGGCAACACCGTACAGGAACAAACCGCAAGAATACTCCCTGATACCGAAGCCACTCCGTAAGCAAGAACTTTGTTTGCCCTGGCGCCGAGGTATTTCATTACTGAGGCCTGGCTGATGAAAACCGATATTGCACCGGCAATAAAAAAGGCAGGCACCAAACACAGCAAGACATGTTCCCGGGCATACCACTTAACCAGGTGCAGCGATTCAGCAATAGAATTATCAAAGCGAGCCATTCCAACAGGCAGGTAAAAGCACCCGAGAAATACTGCAATAATAATGGCCAGCTTTTTCCAGTTTTTCTTCATTGCAAAAAAAATAACCTGAATATTTACATAAAACAGAAACAGCTATCCGCCATAGGCGGATTCCATAATTTTTCACTTTGCACTTTAACTTTTGAATTTTTTTTAAGCTATAAGACCTTAAGCAACTTTTCACTGTCTTTGGCTTGTTGTTTCAAAACATCAGCCACACAAGAGAAGAAATCTACGATACAAATGTACTTCAACCGGTATATGACCTTAAGACCTTCCTTCCGAGACTCCAATAAACCTGCACCCACCATAATCGAAAGATGTCGGGATACATTCGACCTTTCAGAGCCAACATATTGTGCAATATCGCAAACACATTGCTCACTGTCTTTGAGGAAATTCACAATCGCGATTCGTAAAGGATGAGCTATCGCCTTAGCAATTTCTGCCTGCTTTTCAAATAATAATCGCTGACTTTTGCTTAACATTTTATCTCCATATTTATTTGACTATGTGACTATATACTCATATAGTAAATTAGAGTTCAAGAAATATCAAACTTTTTTGGGGAAAAATTATCAGGTATTTTTTATGAGGTTAATATTTTTTTCTGAATCTTGCGGCTGGAATATTTAAGATTTTGCGATACTTTGCGACTGTGCGCCTGGCCAGATTATCGATTCCGGCCTTTTCTAATTTCTCCCGTATCTTATCGTCACTTAGCGGCTTGCTTTTATCCTCTTCATCGATAATCTCCTGCAATTTAGCCCTGATGGCCTCCCAACTGCGAGCCCGGCCGTTAACATCTTCTCTGCCGCCACTAAAAAACTTACGCAACGGCAATATTCCCCAGGAGCACTGGACATATTTACCGGCAACTGCCCTTGATACTGTTGCCAGATGCACCCCGACATCATCCGCTACTTTTGACATAGGCAGCGGCCGAAGATGCAATTGTCCCTTATCGAAGAAATCCTTCTGATATTTCACTACCGCCTTGGCTACTCTCAACAGCGTATTCTTACGCTGCTCTATGGCATCCATAATCCACTGGGCGGATCGCAGGTTATTCTGTAAAAATTTTCTCGTCTTTTCACTCATACGAGCATCTTTTGCCATTTTTGAGTAGTAATTATTGATTCTCAGGCTTGGCAAACCAGAATCAGCTAATCTCACAGAATACTGACCTGAATTGTCCGAGGATTCCACTATTACATCAGGAGTAATCGGATGATTTCGGTCCTGGCCGATTTGCAAGCCGGGAGAAGTATCAAGTTTACTCATGTGCTCAATGGCATGGTTGATTGTCTCGAAGTCGCAATTCATCTTTTTTGCGATATCAGGCAAACGATTTTCGAGAAGCTCGTCCATATGTTCGGCAATCAAACGAGATTCGAAGCCCATATCTTCTCCGCTCTGGGACATCTGTATAAGCAGGCACTCTTTCAAATCGCGAGCCCCGACTCCAGTCGGCTCCAGCTTCTGTACGAGTGTCAATCCCTCTTTCAGATTATCGACTGTGAAATCGTTTTTGTCTTTGTTATGCAACTGTTCCAGCCTTACAGTCAAATATCCCCTGTCATCGATATAATCTATAATCATTTCACCGGCTTTTTTTACAGAATCTTCTGCATCAACCATTCGCCATTGCTCAGTTAGATACTCGTGCAGCGATTGAGCAGGAGCAGCAGTGTTTTTTATCGCTTCAAGCTTTTTATCCGGCTCGTTACTGGGAATCCGCATACGCAGCGGACCGGCCTGATCCATATAATCCTTATATTCATCATCAAGCCCATCGAGACGCTCAAAATCTTTAGTCTTGCTGTTATCCGTGCCGACAACCAAATCTTTTTCACCTATATCATCCTGAGTTTGTTCTTCGACCGATTCGGTTTCTTCGGTATTCGACGGCTCGGTCATTTCCAAAACAGGATTGTTGTTGAGCTCTTGTTCTATTCTTTCCTGAAGAGCAAGGATCGGAAGCTGGAGGATCTCCATCGATTGTATCATATGTGGAGCGAGCTTCATCCGCTGCTCCATCCGCATTTGGCCTGTCATCTCCAACTTCATAGAGGCACCGATAAAAATATATCTTTTAAGCCGTTACTTAAGCTCTTCACTGCGTATAATAAATACGCAAAGGGATTTCGTCAATATCCGGCAATTAATTCAATAATAATCGTGCCTCAGGTGGTTTTAAAATGCGCTTCATATGAAGTGTAAAAATTACTCTAATGCCTGCCTGCCGATTATCGCATCGGTAAGCATCCTGCCGCTGGCATATTCTATCGTACTGCCCGTGGGCAGCCCCCTTGCCAGCCGAGTGATTTTCACTTCGGAGGTCCTCAAGAGCGAACTGATATAAAGTGCTGTGCCGTCGCCGGCCATATTTGGATTGGTCGCCATTATCAGTTCCTTTACACCACCCTGGCGAACCCTCTCAACAAGCTGTTTTATTGTCAAATCGCCCGGCTCAAGTCCCTCAAGCGGCGCGATATGACCACCAAGAACATGGTACACCCATTTGCAGGTACCTGTTTTTTCAAAGCTTATGACATCTTTCGGCTGTTCGACAACGCATATTATGCTCTTATCCCGGCGGCTGTCCGAACATATTTGACAAATATCCTGTTCAGCCAGGTTATAACAGATTTCGCAGCGTTTTATCTTATTCTTAACATCTGCAATTGCCCCAGCAAGCTTCATAGCCTCCGCCGGCTGAGCCTTTAGTATGTAAAAAGCCAGCCTTTCGGCCGTCTTGGGACCTATACCCGGCAGCTTACCAAATTCTTCTATCAGCTTATTCAAACTTTCCGTATATGCACTACTCATAAGTTTTTTTCACCTACCAAAACAAGAAATTGCTCATTAATCACTATACTATCCAAAGAATCAATGTCAACGATTTGTGTGAATTGCTTTTTGACATCATATGCCTTTGACATTATGATTCAGTTGAATAGGCTAAATTCAAATATGCTAATAATATAGCAAGTTTAGAAGTATGGTTGCTCAAAATACACTTGAATTAATTGAGCCATTTGTTTTCCTTTCTTATGCCAAGGAGGATAACACTAAGGTTTCTCGTATATACAACCGACTAAAGAAAGATAATTTGAAACCTTGGATAGATGATCACTCTCTACAACCAGGAAGCGATTGGGATAGAGTAATTCGCAAGACAATCAGAAATTGCCACTTTTTTGCTGTTTTTATTTCTTCCAATTCCATTAATAAGAGGGGGTACATTCAAAAAGAAATTAGTGAAGCACTTGATGTAGTTGAGGAGCTTCCAGAAGGTAGAGTTTTCATTATTCCCATACGCCTTGAGGACTGCGAAATACCTGACCGTCTCCGAAAGTGGCAGTGGGTAGACATATTCAAAAGAGGTGGTTACAACAAATTCCGAGATGCATTAATCGAGCGACTTGTGGATGACTATATACCTCCTTCAACTGGAAAAACTAAACTCCTTGACCTCCCATCTCCATCTTTCAAGAAACCAGAAGATTATATGTTGTTTAAGCACTTTGTGGATGCAGAGGTTTTTGTTTATTCCAATTTGGGCCGCAAAAAGTATGGTGTCACTGATGGTAAGCTTCTTATCATAAGAGAAGATTTACCAGATGCATTTCTCTCGCTGCTGTCATTATCCTCACTTAGCAGAGAGATCAGCCGTGAAAGTATGCTGAAGTCCCTCCCTTCCAAAAACGTTTACTGCAAACCTGAAAAAGAACTCAGAATAATTGAGCCGATCAAACCTCATGTCCTGCGACTTCATCCGAAAAAACATAAATACGTTGTACACATTAATCCTATCTATTGGCGATTTGTTCCTTTCTATTGCAATGATCCAAAAACCTATCTAATTTCGCCAGTGGAGCCTGTTGTTGTTGAGGACCGGGGTAGACCAAAAATGTATATTGCGCCTCGCCTCGTATAAAGCAGATTATGGGTAGTAATACCTTATTATTGATGCCCTCAAAGCCATATAGTTTTGTAGACTAGGGCATGCCCCTCCATGCCTTCAATTATATCAAAAGTTTCTAATCTTCTTCGATACCGGCAATTGTTGCGTCGAGGCCGAGAAGTACTGTCTTAACGGCCGGATCATTAATCAATTCAATTCTTCGTTGACTGCCTCTCTTCGGTCGGTTATCAGAAGGCTCTACCTGTGTTTGAGTTCGGTTTGCAATCTCAAATTTTAGCCCTACAGGCGTAGAAAGCTGCTCGCTGATTAAGCTCTGGACTTGCTCCATTCGACCGTTGCTCTCACATAACTTTTTCTGCATTTGAGCCGATGGACCGAACTCAAGCGTTAATACACCATCCACAAACCGTTTCGGTTCAGCAGAACTTAATAATCCGCCGGTGCCCGGACCGAGTTTCGCGGTAATAAGGCTCAAAAAGCTTTGCCAGTTACCCTTTATTGACTGGATATCGCTTTGGCCGGTGACATCTTGCGACTCTATGTTCGTGGTTTGTGGCTTATGATTGGTTATTTGAGGCTCGCGGAGTACCTGGTCCTTAGGGCTTGTTGTTACTTTTTTTTTAACAGTAGTTGTAGAGCCGGATTTCAGTTGCGAAAGAAGTCCGTCAACGTTCAGGAAATGTTCGCTTAAAGCAAATCGCAATAGTAACGCTTCCAATAGCGCCCTGCTTGTATCGCTGTTTTTAACCGCCCACCGAAGTTTTTCCAGCGTCGCAATATTATAAACAAGTGCAGCAACGTCAAATTTTTCGACCAATTCGCCGGTTCGTTGACGCTGCTGCTCGGTTAAAATCACCAGCTCGCTCTTTTGTCCTGTGGATTTAACCACCATTAAGTCACGCATATAATCAATAAGTGAATCAACGATCTGGACTTCACTTACGCCCGTGACAATTAAGTCTTCTATCGCGGTAAGTGTACCCGCCGCGTCGCTATCGCCAATCCGTTCGATGAGCTTCCAGATTTTTTCGCTATTCGGCTGTCCTAAAAACTCCTCAAGTAACCGGACTGTCAAAGGTTCGGCACCGGTACTTATCAGCCTGTCCAAAAGGCTCAAGCCGTCCCTCATCGAGCCGTTTGCCATTTTCGCTAATGGCAGAACCAAATCCTCCTCGTATTTAATATTCTCCTGTGCAAGTATGGACTTGAGCTGCCCGGCAATCAAGGCCGGACCAATATTACGGAAATCAAACCTCTGGCACCTCGATTGAATTGTCGGGATGACTTTGTTCGGCTCTGTCGTTGCAAAAATAAATTTAATATGACTGGGTGGTTCTTCTAACGTCTTAAGGAGTGCATTAAAAGCAGAAATAGTCAGCATATGCACTTCGTCGATAATATAAATCTTAAATCTCGAACGTGCGGGTCGATATATCGCATTCTCGCGTAGTTCACGAATTTCATCAACTCTGTTATTTGATGCCCCATCGATCTCAATAACATCGATATCCTCACCAAGGTTTACTGCAATACAACTAACACACTTGCAGCACGGCTCAGTAGTCGGCTCATCGACCGCAAGGCAGTTGAGCGCTTTTGCCAGTACCCGTGCCATAGTGGTTTTCCCGACGCCGCGGGTGCCTGTGAAAAGGTAAGCGTGCGCAACCCTGCCGGTCTTTATTGCATTTTTCAGCGTTTGAGCGATCGGGTCCTGTCCGATGATGTCATCGAACGTTTGCGAGCGATATTTTCTTGCAAGAACAGTGTAAGCCATTTTTCAGAATGGTTAATGATTATTTGAAAGAAAAATCCGTTTATGCCGCAAATTTGGAGCGGCAATTTACAAGAAATGAGTATATCGAGACCATCAATTTTTTTCCACAAAAACATTTTGATTTGACAGATTTTATTACAAAGGCTATTGTTCACACAAAGTTAGTTACGGCCGAAAGAGATATTAAACAGAAAACAGATGCAACCAGGCCTTGGTTATTATCTTGCGCCCGCCGGAAGCGGGTGAATAATCTCAAGTGCAAGGAAGGAGTGTTACTATGAGAGTCAGGATTGAAGATACCTGCACCGCCTGTGGACTATGCGTCGACACTTGCCCCGAAGTATTCGAGATGGGCAACGATATGGCACAGGTTATGGTCGAAGACGTTCCCGCCGAGTACGAGGACGCCGTTCAGCAGGCCGCCGACGAATGCCCCGTCGAAGCAATCGTCGTGGAATAGAGACACATTGAAGTATAGAAAAATTCGTTTCAGTTTGAACTTAAACTGCCAAATCGGGACAAATCTTTGGCCGGCCAGTATATGAAATCCGCCCAATCTATCATTGCCGCAAAAGGAACAGGATAGATTTGTGAATTTGTCAGGGCGTTAAACAATTATTGTCAAATATGTCATTTCAAACCGGAGTTAATCTTCATGTCTTCTTAGCATTACCACGCCCAGAAAAAAGAATACAAACCCAATCGCCAGTAACACCAGGCACGGATTTATCATTTCCGTGAAGCTGAAGTTTCGCCAGATTGCCCCTTCGAGAGCGAATATACTCCATTTCACCGGACTAATATGGCTGAACGGGCGCAACCACGACGGCATAAAAACCAGTGGCACCATACCTCCCCCAACCATTGCCATAATCATAAGTATCGCCCAACCCGCACCGCCTGCACTCTGCTCAGTGCGTCCCAGCGTACATATAAACATCATCAGGCCAACAAAGCATAACACTGTACAGAGCGATGCTGTAATGAACAGAAATAAGCTGCCTATGGGCATCTTGAAGATTGTCTTTGCAGCAATAAAAAGAATGCACATTATAAAGATACATGTTGTAAAACACGCCAGGCCTTTGCCTCCAAGGATATGAGCCCGTCCAATCGGGCCAATACACAAACGCGCAAACGTTCCGTTAGTGCGTTCTTTCACAATCGAAATTGCAAATGTCGCTGTGCACCCAAGTATTGCCCAGAGCATAGCCTGCGGAAACGTAATCTGGAACGATGTAGTGGGTCCTTCATGTTCTCTGCTCACATCCAATTTGGCGAAATTTAGTATATCTCCACCAAAGTCTGTTTCATAGTTCTCCTCGTTGACATCTTTGAGCAGGGTGTCA
>CAZMWN010000112.1:0-10524 GCA_964569935.1 uncultured Pirellulales bacterium | reverse complement strand
CACAGTTAGGACCGATATCTACTACCATCGGCTTAATCCCTTCTCCTGTTAAAATATGTTCAGCCTCAAAGTAGCTTTAAAAGCCCCTTGTTAGCAGCTTTCTAAAAGCCATACCTTGAAACTTGTTTAAAACTTTGCTTACACCGCATCTCTCTGCTGATGAATTGATAATTACTTTATCGTAAATACATGGATCAATCTTTAGCAGTTAATTGAGTGAATGGACAATTTATTGATATCTACTACATTGTTTTTCAATTTTAATTGACGCACATGCCACGAAATTAATCGAACTTTAAGTTTCTATCTTCTTGCAGTAAGGAAAGTACAAGATATAATAACAATTAAAATATTTATATCGGTAAGACCGACAATTCATGTATGGCTTCAGCCGGCCCAGGTGGTGTTTTGTGCAAATTTATGACTGACTTGACCGGCTAAGGCTTGAGCTGTTCTGGTACTAAACTTTTGGGTGTTTATATGAACGGCATGGTGGGTGACATGGCGACTGAAAAGCTGTGGCAGGTTGGCATGATAACAATAGATATCATAGATGTACTGCCTGAGGCGTTTGAGAAAATATAAAATTTAGTTTGAAAGGTTGCAGATAAATGTCACAGGACGTGAAAGAATTTTTTGAGAAGTTCAAACATGATATAGCAAAAATGAAGGAACAAACACCAGATATAACCAGCGGTTTTGCGGGTCTATTTCATAAAGTAATGCGGGATGGTGCATTATCACTTAGAGAAAAAGAACTGATTGCGCTGGGCATAAGCGTGGCCGATTGCTGTATACCTTGCATCAGGGGCCATGTGGAAAATTGTCTCGATGCCGGAGCGACAAAAGAGCAGATTCTCGAAGCAGCTTCTGTAGCGGTGGTTATGGGCGGTGGGCCGGCTTATACATATATACCGGTAGTCATTGACACTCTTGAGACACTGATGTCTGAATAATTGCCGAATTTAAACTCGGTTTGTTTTATTGGAAATGTATATTCTGTTATATCGGTAATGTAAGATATCACATCGGCAATATTTTATTGCAGTTGGCTGTAAACTCTATATAATTTAAGCCCAGCAATAATATGATTTAGAATTGTATTATAAAATAAGGAAAGGTTTTGGCAGGGAAAGTTTAAATTAAGGAGTTCACAAATGGAACTAAGCGGATTAGATATTGGGATATTAGCGGTATTCTTCGTTTGTGTCATTACCGTGGGCCTGTCCAAGAGCCGCAAGGAAAAAACCAGCGAGGATTATTTTTTGGCTGGTCGCGGCCTGAAATGGTGGCTGATTGGATTTTCACTGATCGCGGCGAACATTTCAGCTGAGCAGTTTGTTGGAATGTCAGGCCAGGCGGCTATGGCCTCTATTGGTCTGGCGGTGGCCAGCTATGAATGGATTGCAGCGATTACTTTGGTTGTGGTTGCATTCTTTTTCCTGCCTAAGTTTCTTAAAAGCGGAATTTTTACCATACCTGAGTATCTGGAATACCGATTCAATCACACCTCTCGTTTGGTTATGTCACTATTAATGGTGATTATCTATATGGGGGTGACAATCCCGACCGTTATCTACCTCGGTGCCAAGACGTTGAATCCGTTGTTTAAAGAGCAGTTGATGGGAATCCCGATCAATATCACAACGCTTTCCTGGTTCGTAGGTATCCTTGCAGGGATATATGTTGCAGCGGGAGGCCTCAAGGCATGTGCCTGGGCGGATTTGATTCAGGGTTCGGCATTAATTATTGGCGGTGCGGTGATTATGGTATTTTCGTTTAAGGCGCTGGACAATCCCGGTGCATTCGAGGGAATTAATGCTGCGGCGGTGAATTCATCACTCGGCCTGGGTGACGGTGCAACATTTAGTGAGAAGTTCATGGCACTAAAAGATGCTAATATGCATATGGTACTTCCAAGGGCCAGCACATTTTTACCCTGGACGGCATTACTGCTGGGGATCTGGATTCCGAACTTTTACTACTGGGGTCTGAACCAGTATATTATGCAGAGAACACTTGGAGCTCACTCGTTACGTGAGGGACAACGTGGTGTGGTCTTTGCCGCTTTCCTGAAGCTGATTATTCCGTTTATTGTATGCATCCCGGGAATTATAGCGTTCACGCTTTATGGAGCAAAGATGCAGGAGGACGCAATGAACCAGGAGGCGTTTAACAAGCCTGTTTTGGAGGCGTTTGAACAGGTAAAAGCGGCACCTGCTCAGGCGAATATGGTTTTTCCTTTTAATAGTGATTTTGCGCAATTGGAGCCACAGCGTGCCGCGGAGTTGTTGTCGTTCAATGAAGCAGTACTGGGTAAGATTGCTCCTACGGGCGAGGGCATAGCCGCAATCAACGCGGGGCTGCTTGAGGGTGTGGATAAAAGTCACCCTGATATTGAAATCCGGCAGGAGCTGATTGGTTATGACTACGACGGTGCATTCCCGCTATTGATTCGCTATCTGACACCGAACGGGATACGGGGGTTTGTCCTTGCCGCGTTGATGGGGGCAGTAATCAGTTCTCTGGCGTCAATGTTGAACGCCGCTTCGACGATTTTCACGATGGATATCTACAGGGAATGGTTCAATAAGAATGCGGCACAGAAAGTTCTGGTATGGGTTGGTCGCTGTTGCGTGCCGGTAGGTGTTGTCATCGGATGTTTGATCGCACCGGTTCTGGCAAATCCAAGGTTTAAGGGCGCGTTCGCTTTCATACAGGAGTTCCAGGGATTTGTCTCGCCCGGCGTGTTGACAATCTTCCTGTTCGGATTGTTTGTAAAAAGAACGCCGCGGTATTGCGGGGTCCTGGGATTGATTTTGAGCCCGATTATCTATGGGATTTTGTTCTTCGGCTGGTCTGATATGGCGTTTTTGAACCGGATGGCAATCACCGTCGGTGCTATTGCAGCCGTTCTGCTGTTAATAACATTGATTCATCCGATGCGAGAGAAAATTACACTGCCGGAGCAGACGAAGATTGAGTTGAATTGGTCGAAGGGTTCGGTGTATTTCGGCTTGCTTGTCACACTCTTGACTATAGCCTTATACATCATTTTCTGGTAGTCTTTCGATATGCAGAATACATTATACTTGATTAAAGAGTAAAATTTTTACTGTAAGAGTTATGGAATGGAACTAACTAAAGAAGGACAGGCGGCTTTGGATAAAATTCGAAAGTTCGCGAAAGATAACGACATCGATATCAAGGGCGGCAAAATCAGGCGAACTTCATCGCGGTTCTGCCTTGGCGTCGAGCACGGCGATTATAACGGAACCGAGCTTTTCGGTGTCGGAACGGACAGGTTTATCTGGATGGCGTACAAACCCAACGGGACGGATACCGTCAGGTTGTTCAGCGGTAATTTTCCCGATGACGGCGTTATTGAATTCAAACTTGGCGATGTCCCGGAGCCGAAGTCAGAAGGGATCGCGCATACATGGGGACGTTTTCCATACGGCGTCGATTATATTCTTCGGCGTCAAGGGCACAAGCTCTCACAGGGAATTGATGGCGTTATCTACGGCAATATTCCAGGCGGGGGAATGAGCCGGTCGGCATCCTTGAGCCTGAATCTGATTCTCTCACTGTTCGATGCCAATAATATCGAGATGACAGATAAAATGGATATCGTGGATTTGGCACAGGCAGTCGAAAACGATTACATCGGCTCACCATGCGGTAAGCTCGACCAGATTATGATACTGTTCGCCCGCGAAGGTATGGGGACATATTACAATCCGGCAAAAAGATCCGTGGAATACGTTCAGCTCGGAGAAGGAGCCGATGATTTTCGAATCGTCGTGATGGATACAGGGACGGAAAGACCAGGTCTGGAAAAATCAACGTATAAAATTCGCCGCGCCGAGTGCGAAGAGCTGGTCTCGATATTGCAAAAAGCGGGCTATGATATTTCCTGCCTGGCTGATATCAAGGATCAAAAAGTTTACGAAAAAATCATGAGTCAATTCTGTGAAAGTTATCCGGATTTGTGTGATCGGTTGAAATACATTTTTAGTGCCCAGCAGCGTTTCTATGAAATGCTCGATGCCTGGAAATCCGGCAACATTGTGACAGTGGGCAGGATATTCAGAGAAGACGGCGTCGGGCTGCGGGATGATTATAAAATTTCCGGTCCGGAGCTGGAAATAATGTGCAGTATTGTTCGAACGGTGCCGGGTGTTCTTGGCGAGCGAATGTTAGGTGGCGGTGACAAAGGGGCATCGGGAGCCTTGGTGCGACCGGAGAGCGTCAAGGCGGTCAAAGAGGCTGTTGATGCCGGCTATCCAAAAAAACGGCCTGATTATGCCGGCAAATATGCCGTACATGTCTGCAAGGTTGTGGATGGTGTCAAGGTTTTTAATGGTCTGTTGTAATAGGGACTGTGGGCGGTTATGTCGGAAAAAAACAAGTCGGCCAGGGGTGCTTTTGAAGCGGTTATATTCTCCAATAAGCAGATTGGGCCGCGATTCTATAAGCTCAAACTCACGTTTTCGGGGGATGGCGCAAAGGCGTTTGCCTGCTTCAAACCGGGGCAATTTGCCGAATTAGACATTTCAAGTGTCGCCTTGCCGCCACAGGAAAAAATACCATCTGATTTGCGAGATGTATCCGGACGCAATATACTTCTTCGAAGGCCTTTCAGTTTTACTGATGTCACTATTCATGGTGATAAGACTATTGTTGATCTGCTTTATTGTGTTGTTGGGCCTGCATCTTTGCGAATGACAACGTTGTCGGCCGGTGATTCGCTCAGCGTCATCGGACCTCTGGGCAACGGTTTCCGGATTGCGGACGACAAAAAAATCGCATTATTGGTTGCCGGTGGAATGGGGACCCCACCTTTACAGCACCTGGCAAAAGTCCTTGCATCCGATTATACCGACATTGAAGTCACCGCCTTTGCCGGTGCAAAAACTGTAAGTTCATTGCCCTTCGAAGGAAAATTGGATGAAATCTCACAGCAATTGGGATTTTCATTGACTGAATTTGCTCGATACGGCGTTGAGTCGATAGTGGCGACGGACGACGGTTCGGCCGGGTATAAAGGTTTTATTACCGATTGTCTCGCCGAGTGGCTTGAAAAATCTGATATGGCTTGCGACGGTATGATTATTTACAGTTGTGGGCCAGAAATAATGTTGGCCAGAGTCGCTGAAATTGCCAAAGATAGGAACATCGACTGCCAGGTCAGTATGGAACGAAGAATGGCCTGTGGTATCGGCCTGTGCCAGAGTTGTGCCGTCGAATGCAGAGTGAACGGATCCAGCGAGACTGTTTATAAAATGTGCTGTGAAGATGGGCCTGTATTCGACGGTAGAGATGTGGTCTTTTGACGAATCCCAACTCGATTCCGGTTGTAATTGTATAGTGTTAGTGTTTATCCAACCGAAAGAATCTGTAAATATCAATTCAAGAAAATCATATAATTTGTATTAATATATAGTACCGCATTTTTCTCCTGATGAAAATTTCTTCATTATTGGTTTGATAAGTAGAAATCCTTGTTTGCAGATACTTTTACAGACATGCGGTAGTGAGAATCTTATTGGAATCATGTGGGGCAATTGAAAGTCTGTGCACACTTGTTCAGGGAAATTATCGCCGGCAATTTGAATTTCAGCCGGGTTTGAACAGCCGAACTTTATTTGCCTTGCTGTTTTGATAATCGGCAGATTTCCCGGTTCGATTCCGACCAGTCCGGCACAAATTGTCTCACAGGCTATCGGATCTGTTCCTCCAATAATCCAGCCTAATGGTCTTGCTCTACCGTTGATTGGGCCGGGACCGTCCATAGCGGTAACAGCGTCGATAATTGTCAGGGCTGGATTCAGGAATTTATATATCTCGATAAGCAGCCGGCAGAAATTATCTGCTTTTTTCCCTTTTCTAAAATGCCAAAGGGCCTTTTGTTTGCCGCTGACACAGCCAAACATATTTTTAACGGCGAATGTGGTGACCAATTGCTGATGTGATTTTAACTTGGGTAGATTAATTATCACATCGGCATCGAGTGCTATCGAGCTGATTCCGATACTTGTTTTATCGGCTCCGATCCTGCACTTTTGGGGTCTGTCAAGCTGCTTTACCGGCACAGATAATTTTCTAAGCGGTTCTTCCAGTTTTAATGCCTTTATACAAGCATACGTGTCTGTCCACGCCGGTGAATCAGCGACGAAAGGCCTTGCACCATAATCTTTTAGCAGTCGAGCTGTTTCGATAATTATTGCCGGGTCGGTCTGGGTGGCGTGATGGCGAGATTTGGGTGCGATGAAATTCGGCTTGAGCAGGACCGAGTCACCGGAACGAACAAATTTATCAAGCCCTCCAGAAAGCGTGAAGTGTCTTTCTATCGCTTCGGCGATTTTGGGTTGGCTGTAATCGTTGCATCGAGTCAATGTCACTGTTGGATTAGACATACGGCGGTCAATCATTTATTGCGGTACAGGTGAGCATATATACTCTAAAGGCGGGTTTAAGTTCAGGTGGATTACGTTTGTTCTCATTAAAGAACAGACTGCCTTTCGGATTATTAAAAAACAGACTGCCTAAAGAAGAAGGGTCGTCTTCATATTCTTCCGGCGCCAGAAAGATAAAATCACCCGGGCTCATATTTAATCCGAAAGCGGCGGTGGTAAAAGGGAATTCCCGTAGTTTCACACGAGCATCTAATTGTGGAATGGCACTTCCCACCGGCACCAAAAAAACCGGATAGATAGTAATGTTGGATATTTGTGTTGAGGCGGGAGCATTTCCGGCTTTTATCCGCATCGAAAGTATGCCTGGCCCGACGCGTGCGCCTTCTTTTGAGCCTTGACTTGAAGTGAAAAATATGGTCAGTGGATAATCAAATCCGGCGACAGTAACATCCTCGGCCTGTCCGTCAGGAAGTAATAATGACATTCTGGACCTTCTTTCACCACCAGCTGTAGTCAGCAAATCAGTGGTTGTATTCCACGCCTGGAACTGTCCGAAATAAGCTGAAAATGAATTGGCACTGAATGCAAGGCGACTATTATATCGCAGCGGCCGGGTGTCCAGTTCTCTTCGGATATCGTCGAGTTTGCGAAAGTTATCGGTCGGTATCTCGTAAATATGGAGGTCAAAATTTATTGTCTGTAAATGTTTTTCCTGTGGATTACTATCATTATATTCGGGGGCCAAATCGCTGATCTTGATATCATCCCATAAGGCTTTTTCTTCCGGGGCCGGACAACCGACCAGCCACAAACTCAGGCATATCAGGACCGCAATTTGAATAGCGCGAATCATAAAAGACAATTAACAATTGTGCCAGTGCTTGTCAATAGATTTGATGCTCTTATTTAGCAGTTCATAAAAAATTCAAGTGCACAAATAGAGTATCGAGTATATGCCAATTTTCTTGACCTATCTTGATATTATGTTTTAATTGTGCTCAAAATAAATCGCAGTCAGAAAGGAACAAAGGGATATGAAGATAAGTAAACGAGCCCAAAGTGTGCCGACTTCAGCGACAATAGCTGTTACATCGCGAGCGCAGGAACTAAAAGCCCAGGGTGTGGATGTCGTGGGTTTCGGTGCAGGAGCTCCGGATTTTGACACGCCGGAATATATCAAAGATGCCGCTATTGAAGCACTCAAGGCGGGCAAAACGAAATATACATCGGCGGCCGGTATAGTCGAATTGAGGGCTGCTATTGCCGAAAAATTGCAAAAGGAGAACGGCCTTGAGTACAGCCCCGAACAGATTATTGTCAATATCGGCGGCAAACACTCGATTTACGAGGCAATGCAGGCAGTGCTTGATCCTGGAGATGAGGTTATTCTGCCCACGCCGTACTGGGTAACATATCCTGAAACGTTAAAGCTTGCCGGTGCCAAAGCCAAAGTTATTCAGACCGACAAAAGTACCGAATATAAAATTACACCTTCACAGTTACAGAACGCCATCACGGAAAAAACTGCAATGTTGGTGATAAATTCGCCGAACAATCCGGGCGGTTTTACCTATACACCTGATGAGCAGAAGGCGCTTGCAAAGGTTCTCGAAGGAACCGATGTTTGTGTTATTTCGGATGAGATATATGAAAAGCTGATTTTTGGCAAGACCGAGTTTGTGAGTTTTGCCTCCCTTAGCGAAGATGCATATAACAGAACTCTTACAATGAACGGCTTTAGTAAGACATTTTCCATGACCGGTTGGCGTATTGGCTATACGGCCGGGCCGCTGGGCGTCATAAAGGCGATGGGGCGTCTTCAATCACATATGACCTCCAATTGCGTGACCTTCTGTCAGTACGCGGCAATTGCGGCTTTTGGCGCACCGGCCCACGAAACCATAGAGAAAATGAGGCAGGAATTCGAGCGTCGAGGAAATTATATGTCGCAACGGCTTAATAGTATTGAAGGCGTGGAATGTTCCGAGCCAACCGGTGCGTTTTACTGTTTCCCTGATGTTTCAAGCCATTATGGCCGAAATATTAATGGTGCAAAGATTACCGGAAGTATGGATTTTGCACAGGCACTTTTGGAACAGACCAATGTCGCTTTGGTTCCGGGACTGCCGTTTGGTTGTGATAAAAATGTGCGTTTGAGTTTTGCCTGTTCGCTTGAGCAGATTACCAAAGGTTTAGATAGACTGGAAGAATGGCTAAGTCAGTAAAGAGCAAAAAACAAAATGTCCCATCAAATCAACAGGCGAATGATTCGACAACTGCGGAACTGCTGATAGAACGAAGCAGAAAGATCGCCTTGTCCGGCTGGCCTATGATTATCGGCTGGTTGGCCATGCTTATATTTACTTTTCATGCCTGCACGCGTATGGTTGCCGCCGGTGATACATGGGTCGCGATGGCGTGCGGCCGTCACTTTGTCAATCATGGAGTGGACACCGTAGAGCCGTTCAGCGCAAACTCACATAAAGCCGGGCCGACAGAAGAAGAGATTGAAACCTGGCCGGATTGGGCCCAGTGGATTACGAACAAGGTTGGCATTGAGACGGTTAGAAAGTGGCATCCGACCGGTTGGATTAATCAGAACTGGTTGACGCACGAAATCTTTTATAAATTGGTGCCGAAATCCACCTATGCGGACGGGGTAAGCTTTACATCTAACGCTCTGGTTTATTGGAAATTCGCAATTTACATAATAACTGTAA
Organism: uncultured Pirellulales bacterium; assembly: GCA_964569935.1. Classification (GTDB taxonomy): domain Bacteria; phylum Planctomycetota; class Phycisphaerae; order Sedimentisphaerales; family Anaerobacaceae; genus JAFGPS01. The sequence continues at coordinate 1,385 of CAZMWN010000112.1, read as the reverse complement.
TTTGTATTTATTACACCTCTCGTTTGCTTGGTGCTAATCCGGCCCTTGGGGCGGTTTTTGCCTGCTTTGCGATGTTCATAGGCCGTTCCTTCCTCGACGTTCGCCCCGCCGGTTTTTCGAATATGCTTGTGGCGGTTTTCCTGTTTGTTCTGGCTCTTACAACTTATCGAAACATATTGTATATATGGCTGATTGTCCCGGTGGCGGTTTTATGGTGCAACGTTCATGGCGGATATATTTACATTTTTATAATGCTGATTCCATTTATAGGCCTGCACCTTTTGACAAATCTCAACAGAAAATGGACTGCCATTTTGTATAATGTTACCGCCTGGCCTTTTTTGATTTTTGTCTTTTCAAAGGCAAGTCTCACAATTTCCACGCTATTGTTCGCTGTTTTGCTGGTCGTTTTGGATATTGTTCTGATTTTTTATAAAAAGAATCTTATCACAGTCGGATGGAAGGGCTTATACCATGCTGTAGCAGCTTCATTTGTTGCTTTTATTGCGGTGATTATTTTCAATCCTTTTCATTTAACGAACCTCACTCATACTTTTATTATCAGCGTTAGCGAACATGCTGCGAGGTGGCGTGAGATTCACGAATGGCAATCTGCATTCGATTGGGAAAATCCTGTCGGTACTGCGGTACCTTTTCTGGTAATGTTTATTATTGCATGGGTGGTTCTTGCAGCATGGACTGTCGAGCTGATGAGAACATCCCGCACGGGTAGCCAATATCCTAAACGAAAAATGAAAAGTATCCGGAAGTACCAGTGGCCTCAAGTAGATTTACCGTTGATGCTTATCGCCGCTCTTACAATTTATATGGCTATTCGTTCTCGCAGGTTCATACCGATAGCGGCTGTCGCAGGTTGTCCGGTTATAGCGTTATTGATAGATCAGTTGGTTCGCGCAATTTCGGCAGAATGGAACTTCCGTAAAAGAAATTCTATGGGTGTTCCTTCAATGCCGCATTACCTTCAGGTGTCCTTTATAATTACTGGTGCTGTTGCGGTTGTATTTTTTGGAACATGGTGGGGATTGAAGTTTAAGCATGTATATCTCAATCCGTGGCCGAATGATCCTAAATATAGTTCGGTTTTTATGCGGATGACCGCCTCGGATGCTAAGCCTTTTTATGCAATGAAGTTTATTAGAGACAATAAATTATCAGGAAAGATGCTGAATTACTGGACTGAAGGTGGCTTTATTGCATGGGGTCAGGAACCGGACCCGAATACCGGACAAACACCCCTGCGGTTATTTATGGACGGCAGGGCACAGGCGGCTTATAACCGCAAGGCCTTTGACCTTTGGTCGTATATTATGTCCGGAGGTCCTAACACATACCGGATACTTCAACGTACACAGGCCAGAGGACAA
>CAZMWN010000111.1:0-10538 GCA_964569935.1 uncultured Pirellulales bacterium | reverse complement strand
GGAAGGTCTGGATTTGCCGGAAGTTTCTGCCGTTGCAATCCTCGATGCCGACAAGGAAGGATTCCTGCGAAGCCAGACTTCACTGATCCAAACGATCGGCAGAACTGCACGAAATGTCAATGCTACCGTCTTTTTATATGCCGACACGGTAACAGCATCGATGCAAAAAGCTATTGACGAAACAGAAAGACGCCGTAAAATTCAGTTAAGATACAACAAGGAAAACAATATTACGCCTGAGACGATAAGAAAAGAAATTCGCAAGAGCCTGACCGAGCAAATAAAAGCAAGGCAAACTGCACAACAGGCGGTGCGTTTTGGAACCGGCGAATATGAAAAAGTGGAGTTGGCTTCGCAAATTGAGAAGGAAATGCTCGAAGCAGCACAAAGTCTCGACTTCGAACGGGCTGCTTTCCTGCGGGACCAGCTAAAAGAACTTAAGGAACTACCGGAACTTGTTCTCGTAGATTCAAGAAAAAAGAAAAGAGATTTCCTGACTACGAAAAAGCTCAAGAGGTATAACACAAAAAGGAAAAAGGTTAATGAAAAAACTTAATATTGCAAAAGCTCGACCTCTTATCCGAATGGCCATTGAAGAAGACCTCGGACAGGGTGACGTGACAAGTCAGCTTCTGTTTCCAGAAAATGCCACTGATAAAGCAAACATAATTTCACGTGAGGAAATAGTCGTATGTGGAATGGAGATCGCCCAAGAAATTCTCAGTTGTTATGACGAAAAGCTCAAGCTCACCATACGTATTAACGACAGCGAACCGGCCCATGTCGGGAGCAAGTTAGGCACTATCGAGGGCCCGATGTGCTCTATGCTCAGCGCGGAGCGGGTTATGCTAAATTTTCTACAGCGCCTCAGTGGAATAGCTACGACAACCAAAAAATATGTGTATGCCATTCAGGGCACTAAGGCAAGAATCTATGACACACGCAAAACGATGCCCGGCTGGCGAATTCTTGAAAAATACGCCGTGCGTTGTGGAGGCGGATACAATCACAGGATAGGACTTTACGACGGAATACTGATTAAGGACAACCATCTGGCACAGCTCGGCAGAAACTTCCAGTCGAGACTAAAACAAGTTATTTCTGAGGCTCGAAATCTCAAAGATGTCAAATTCGTCGCTGTCGAGGTTGACCACGTCGATGACCAGCTTAACTACGTTCTGGAGATTCCCGATATCGACATTGTGCTGCTCGATAATATGGGCCAATGGCAGTTGAAACACGCCGTGGAAATGCGAAATGCTATGTGCGGCAAAAATAAAAAGCCATTACTCGAAGCTTCAGGAAATATTACGTTGAACAACGTCTCGGCAATAGCCCAATGTGGAATCGATAGAATCGCCATCGGTGCAATCACTCATTCGGCCACAGCTGTTGACATTGGACTCGACAGGTGATTTATGGCCTGCCAGGAAATTGAGCTGCTTGACCCCGATAAAATAAAGGCGAATCTTAACACCAATCGCATCGGCCGGGAAATCCTTGTATATAATCGCACATCAAGCACAAATGATATTGCACGCAGATATGCCGAAGACAGGAACAACGATGGTCTGGCAATATTCGCTGAAGAACAGACTGCCGGTAAAGGACGAGCCGGCAATAAATGGTACAGTAAACGCTCGGACAGCATTCTTTGCTCAATCCTTCTAACTGCTGAGAAAATAGACCCGGAGTTGCTCTCATTAGCTTGTGCCGTAGCGGTAGCAGATGCCATCGGCAGGCCAGCCGGGAATCAGCTAAAAATCAAATGGCCAAATGACATAATGCTGAACGGCAAAAAAGTAGCTGGAATCCTGCTTGAAGCAAAACCGGATAACAGCAGAAGTACCTTCATCGTTGGCGTTGGTATCAATTGCCATCAACAAAAAAAGGATTTTCCTGCCGAGTTAAAACAAGCCGCAACGAGTATAGACATCGAAAGTCACTCATTCGTCGATCGGATTCGACTGGCAAAAAGGCTGCTTAGTTCATTTGAACACTTGCTCGATATGGCTTATAAAAATAAAAAAGAAGTAACAGACCAATGGCGCGAATTAAGTATCCAGTTAGGCCACAGAGTAACACTCCTTTTTAGCGGGAAAAAATTTACAGGAAACTGCATCGGAATTGATCCCGAAAAGGGCCTGATCCTCCAATTGGACTCCGGTGGCATAAGAATGTTTGATGCCGCCCATACAACCATAGTAAAATAGTGTATATACCTACCAACTATTTTGCTTATAACAGTATTTTCCAAATTAATCTCAAACAAGTACGACCGAACAGCGTTATGTAATATTCATTAGTGCAAATAACTAAAAGTATTTTAATAATTCCCTACACTATTCTTGAATTCTGAACCCAAAGATAGTAGAATATTCTACTTTATAAGGAACTATTTATTGCTGAGTTAAGTTCCTTGGGCATTCATTTTTTATAACAAGCTCAGGGGTGGCATTAATGTTCATTCATGATGACAAACATTTATAGGCCGAATCAACACACATGCGAAAAACCAACACCAATGAGGAGAATTGATAAATGAGCAAAAAACACTTTCTCAGCCGCAGAGATTTTTTAAGAGGTACAGCGGCTATAGGTGCCGCCGTGGCATATCCTACTATTGTGCCTTCAACAGTCTTTGGGGCAACTGCACCAAGCAATCGCATCACAATGGGTATGGTCGGCATGGGACTGCAAATGGGCTGGCACCTCAGAGGAATGCTCGGACGCAGCGAAGTGCAAGTACTGGCCGTGTGTGATGTGGACCAGAATAAGCTCCAACGCGCCAAGAGCAGCGTTGAAAGTGCCTATGCCGACGAAACCACCGGCGGAACATACAAGGGTTGTGATGCATATAGAGAATACGAGAAAATCTGTGAACGGCCGGACATTGACGCCGTATTCATTTGTACGCCCGACCACTGGCATGCACCAATTTCTTTGGCTGCTATAAAAGCCGGTAAAGATGTTTTTTGTCAAAAACCGATGACGCTGACTATTCGCGAGGGGCGTATGATGAGCAACGCCTGCAAGCAATACGGCACGATTTTTCAGGTCGGCTCACAGCAGCGCTCTAACTGGGCTTTTAGAAAGGCATGCGAAATAGTTCGTAACGGATGGATCGGTAAAATTCAAACGATTTACACAAGACTTGGACGATTCGCTCCACCAACGACCCTGCCCGAGCAGCCAATCCCTAAAGGATTTGACTATGACCGCTGGCTCGGTCCCACGCCCTGGTACCCATATAATTCCGAACGAGTAAAAGCCGACTTCGGCGGTGGATGGAGACGGTTCTGGGAATATGGTTCCCGAAAGAACGGCGACTGGGGGGCCCATCATTTCGACATCATACAATGGGCGCTCGGCATGGATGATTCAGGCCCGGTCAAGTTCGTCCCCAAGGGCTGGGAAGATACAGAGTATCAAACTCACTACTACGCCAACGGCATTAAAGTCCTGCGTGACTACCCGGATACGGGTGGCCATATGATTCGATTCATCGGTACTGAAGGTGAAGTTATGGTCAGCCGCAACAATCGCATCGACACAAAACCCCAGGAACTAGCCCAGGCTCCGTTGAGACCGAACGATATACACTTGTATGAATCAAGGGATCATGATAGTAACTGGCTCGAATGTATCCGAACACGCAAAAAAACAATCTGCGATGTGGAAATAGGTCACCGCACGGCGACAATCTGTCAACTTAATTCCATTGCCGAGCGACTCGGGCGATCGATCGAATGGGATCCGGTCAAGGAAAAAATTCTGAATGATCCTGCTGCCGAACGTTGGTATGACCGTCCCCGACGAGCACCTTATGTCCTTTAAATGCCTTCGTTAAAAGGAAAAAATAATGAAATGTAAACTCTCGATTATAATTCTCTCGATTGTCATATTTGCCCTTTTCACCGTGACATCAAATTTGTACGCTCAGGATATGGGGGAATTGCTAAATCAGTTATCCGGAAAGATAGAAGCCCCACAGCGCAATGCTGAACAACTGACTCGGGCATATCAAAGGGCAATAGACTACTTACTGCCCCTGCTCTCGACAGAAAATGCAGGCTCCCGCTTTAAGCATCAAATTATATTACAGGACATAGGTTCTTATGCAGCGCGTCCCGGAGCGGAGGCCGAACGCGAAGCGCTGGCCAAGGTTATGAACAATACTCTTGAACAGAAGGAAATGCCTGATACGATGCGTAACTGGTTTGTTCTGCAACTCGAAAGGATAGGCAAAGGCGAATCCGTTCCTGCATTAACCAAACTCCTCTCGGCAGAGGATAAAAATCTTCGGGACTATGCTCGACGGGCACTTGAGAAAAATCCTGACCCGAGCGCAACCGATGCCCTATTGAAGGAACTGGCCTCCGTAAAAAATTCAAGATGGAGGATCGGCCTGATAAATTCCCTTGGACAACGAAGAGCTGAGTCTGCGGTCATATTATTAACACAGGCTCTCAAAAATCAGGATGTGAAAGTCGCAGCAGCAGCAATAACCGCCTTATCAAATATCGGCGGCAAAGAAAGTACACAAGCCTTGTTGGGTGTTATTGAAAATCAAGCGAGCCCGATATACGACAAAGCTGCTCAGGGGCTTATCGATATTGCCCGGCAGATGGCGGCAAATCAAGACATTGCCGGTGCTGCAAAAATCTACGAAGCACTCTATGAAAATTCTTCCAAGATGCCTCGTGATTCCGGCACTCCGAATCCATTCAATATTCGTGCCGCCGCAATTAATGGTTTGATTATCTGTAATCCGGAAAGAGGCACTCGCGAACTGGTCAACATCATACAGGATAGTGACCCAAAGACCCGCTCTTTGGCCATCCAGGCCGCTCGTATGTCACCGAGCATGGAGGCTGTCCAGGCACTTGGTAAAATGCTGCCGGAACTGGAACCAGATTCTCAGGTACAGGTCCTCGCTCTCATCGGGGATCGCCAAGATATATCCTCTATCAGTTCCGTCAAAGAATTACTGAACAGCAGGCAAGAATCATTACGCTTAGCTGCAATCGATACGTTGTCAAAGCTTAGCGATGCCGTCACGGTAGAATCATTATTCGAAATTGCCGCCAATAGTTCAGGTGCCGACCAAACAGCAGCACGCGAAGGTTTAGCATTGATGACCGGAACGGGAATCGAAGAAATCATCAAAACCAAAGCTGCTTCGGGCAACGTGAAAACCCGCGTTGTGGCAATTAATCTTTTAGGGCAGCGCCGCATACCCGGGGCGGCCGAAAGTTTAATCGGCTATGCCACCGACAATAACGAGGATATCAGTGCTGCCGCCTTTGCAGCACTGGTTCATGTTGATGATTCAGTGGAAATCACAACCATAATAGAACTTTTAACCAAAACAAAGAGCAGCAAAGCTCTAAGTAGCGGTGCCACAACACTCAGGTCAATATTGGCCAAGGTAAAAGATAAAGACGCTGCGGCAAAAATTATCATTGCACAAATGGAAACAGCTGAAGAAGATTTAAAACTAACCTTGTTAAGTACCCTCAATGCCATCGGCGGCCCCATTGCTTTGGAAACCGTCATCGAAGCGTCTCAATCCACTGATGAAAATGTGCGCGATGTCGGAATACGCACCCTGAGTAACTGGCCTGATTTCGAGGCTGTAGAAATTTTACTGAGCATCGCCTCTAAGTCCGAGACATCCCTGACTCATTATGTCCTTGCTACACGAGGAGCCTTACAGCTTATTCAAAACAGCAACCTGGCACCTCTCGATGACAGGGCGTCACTTTGTATCAACGCCTTTGATAATGCAAGACGTGACGAGGAGAAAAGACAAGCCATTTCAACGATGGCTTCCCTGTCCAGCATGAAAGTAGTCGAGAAACTCCTGGAACTTGTTCAGGATGAAAACTTCAAGGAAGAAGCCGGACTTGCAGCCGTTCAATTAGCAGCTAATATGCTTTGGAGCAATAGGCAAATTGCTCAAAAACTGGCTCAAAAAATCCGGGACTTGAACATATCGGATGACATTAATCAACGTGCAGAGAGTGTCATCAACGGCAGAGGATTCCGCTCCAGAGGCGGCAGAAGAAGGCAATAAAAGTCCTTTCACCTAATCGGCAGGTCTGTTTTTTCGATTTTGAGTGCTTTGATGATTTGCTCCTTATAATCAGGCCAAAGCATATCCGCATCAGACGATTTCACATAAATAGATCCCCATTTGCACCTACCCCATCGGTGACCTGCGAATCCTTCAGGCTCTACAGCAATTTCATTCTCAGTCGGACTAACCAGAATCAAAACGCTTATACCGGCATCAAAACCTTTGCGACCGCTCTGACCTGTCAAGTGTATGTAAATACCTGTAAGTGATGTTTTTTCAGATGTGTTCTGCCGTGGCAATAATGTCCGTGTAAACACCCAGCCCTCCGGCAAAACAGGGAGCAATCTTTCTACAATACTATCCGCCGGTAACAACTCACCCGGCTTAACGTCTATTTCAACAATGTTGGAGGGATTTATCCCATAGTGCTTAAAACCGTTGAATTGAAAAGTATATCGGCCGGGTACTACAATGCAATACTGAGTTGTCACATCATATTTGTCGGTAAGAATTATTATTTCTCCGGATTCAATCTCTTTGTCCTGTGCCATCGTTTGATAGCTTGTGTCAACATAAGGAATCATATTACCACCCGGACCTTTGATGAGCATAGAATCATTCACCATTGCCGAAGAAGTAATCATATGTTTGATGGACGATTCACTTATATTAATCATCTCAACACGGAACAGCATTGGCTGTCCAATAACAAATTCCTTACTCAAAGCGGTTAAATGAACATCTATTCCTTTTCTCAACCGTTCAAGTCTTTCTTTTGCTCTTTTAGCTTCGCGCGTCAGCCGAAGGGTTTCCTTCTCAATCCACTCCTTAAGAGGCATAGTTTCAAAATCAATTACCCATCCCCTGTCACTTTTGACTATCATCCATATCCAACCAACCATCTTTTCAGAGCCTGCTGTCGGAATTCGAAGGAAGCAATGGTATTCGATTCGCTGTCCCTGACGATTATACCTTCCACCGGATGTTTGAAATCGTGACAATAGTACGATCTCATCTATCGGCACGATGTCCCCGAAAAATACTTCTAACGAATCATAATTACCTGCTTTAGATTTTACATTCTCCGAACATAAACCAAGTGCTTTGTCCCAATCAGAATTTTTCAATGCCTTTTGGAATTGAAACATCACAGCTTTTGATTCACTACAAAGTTCGTTTTCTCGTTTTATTACGGTCAATAATATCTCCGTAAACGGCTCTTCCGTCACCTCGCCGGAATCATCAATAATCTTTACTTTACCACTTCTCAAATCGTATATCCTATTTATCAATCCTCTCTGGAATTGCGTCACTTTGATATTATCAAAGGATATGGTACCCTCCAAGTCAGAGGTCCGACTAAATCTCGTTATATCATATTGCTTGCCCGGTTTCACAACGATGTGTTTTTCTTTTATCAACGAAAGGTCCAACACAAATACACCATTTTCATTAGTAGTGACCGAAGTGATAAACCACTCTGCATCCTTGTCCAAATAGGGTGACGGAGCTCCGGGCGGAAGTTTGAAATACACAAACTTGCAAATGTTTAGCTCATGGTTTTTTAATGGCTCTCTTGTAGCTTCATCGATTACTTGAAATTTGACACTCTCCAAATGGCTGGTATCTGCACATCCAAAACCGGTTAGGAAAATAACCAAAAGCAACACCATTTTATATCTCTGATTAATCATATTCATTCCCTCAGTATTGCATGAAATTACATTTTACGAACGATTATATTCTAACATGCACTCGATACGATTGTATGTAAATTGTGTGTAAAATATCGATTGTATGAAAAAGCAAACCTTCACTTTCGCTTCCGGTGCATTTCTGCTATATTATTCAGTTGTTGATTTCATCAGTTATCAAAAAATGAAATACGAGGTTTAGTTATGGCAGACAAATTTGATGTTGTAGTAATTGGCAGCGGCCCGGGTGGCTACGCTGCTTCTATCAGATGTGCTCAAAGGGGTGCTTCGGTAGCCGTAGTCGAAAAAGGTTTTATGGGCGGAACTTGTCTAAATTGCGGATGTGTCCCATCCAAAACACTACTTGCCTCAGCCCATACCTTGTTGTTAATAAATCACGCAAAAATGATGGGTATCGACGTCCAAGCGGCTGTTCCCAACTGGCCGAATATCCAGAAAAGAAAAGAAGCCGTGGTCGCTGGTTTTCGCAAGGGTCTTGCAGGTTTAATCCAAAGCCATAAAGTAAAAATCATCCAGGGCCGGGCAATTGTTACAGCGCCGGGTAGAATTACAATCGAATCGGATGTCGCTCCGACCGAAATTGAAGCCGGCAACATAATCCTGGCAACAGGTTCAGTGCCTGTCGAAATTCCGACAATACCATTCGACGGCCAAACCATCATCAGCAGCAAAGAAGCCCTAAGCCTGGAGCAAATCCCAAGATCCATGGTTATTGTCGGCGGCGGTGTCATCGGCTGCGAAATGGCCTGCGTCTATGCCGCTATGGGGACAAAAGTAACAATCGTCGAAGCACTGTCCCGATTGATTCCCATGGAAGACCAATGGATTGGCCGGTTAATGGAACGCGAATTCAAAAAACTCGGCATCGAATCTCTGACAAGTCAGAAAGTCATTTCTGTCGATAAGACCGCTCTCCCTGTAAAGGTAGCGATCGAAAGCGGCCAACAAATCAAGGCCGAATATGTTCTTGTTTCTGTCGGCCGAAGGGCAACTGTCGATAAAGAAACTGTCGATGCACTTAATCTGCAAATGAACGGCACTGTAGTTTCGGTCGATAAGAAATTACAAACCAATGTCCCCGGTATATATGCCATCGGCGACGTCTTAGGAACTACATATTTGGCACATGGAGCCTTTGCCGAAGCCGAAGTTGCCGCAGCCAATGCCACCGGTGGGGATGAAGAAATTGCCGACTACTCTCTAATACCGCGAGCCGTTTATACTTTCCCGGAAATTGCATCGGTCGGTAAAACAGAAGATACCTGTAATTCGGAAGGCCTTGATATTTCAGTCGGAAGGTCTTTTTTCAAAGCAAACGGTCGTAGTAACGCCCATAATGAGACTGTTGGTGAAATTAGGGTTGTAAGGGACAACTCCACCGACAAAATCCTCGGTGTTTCAATGGTCGGTTCAATCGTCACCGAACTGATAGGTGCCGCCAGAACACTCATCGGCAGTACGGAAAAAATCACCGAGATAAGCTTCCCGCACCCGACTGTTTCAGAAGTGCTCAAAGAAGCCGCCGAAGACGCCTTCGGCCTGAGCCTGCATAATCCACCAAAGTAAAATCGACTAACCCACAGGTTTATACTGGGAGCGAATTTTTCCCAATTTTCGTCGATTTTTTTGTAAGCTTTCGACATATCTTGAGTCTAATATATCAGTCATGGCTGAGACGATTAACGATGAACTTCTGGTCGCACAGTTCAGCCGGAGCAAAGAATCCGCTTTTGAGAGCATTGTCGAGCAATATTCAGCCGATGTTGCCTCACTTGCTAATCGGCTGCTCGGCTGGCCCGGGGATGTCGAAGATGTTACGCAGGAAGTTTTCCTCGCCGCATTTATTGGCCTGAAAAAATTCCGTTGCGACTGCAGCCTGAAAACATGGCTCTTTACCATAACAATAAACAAATGCCGCAGCTACCGGTATAAGCGGTTACTACGACTGAGAAAATTTCCTATGACTAATCGCAAAGCTTCCTTTTCTTTGAATCACGGAGCATACAGTGAACTCATAAACACTGAGACATTCGAGCGAGTCCGCCATGCCATATCAGTACTACCGGCCAAATATCGTGAGGCGGTTGTCCTTAGGTATCTACAGGAACTTCCAACAGACGAAATCAGCCGGATCTTAGATATATCTAAAAACACTCTGCAGGTCCGACTCAGCCGCGCAAGAGAACGTCTCAAGCAGGAGCTTGCAGAACTAATGGAGCCATAATTTATGACAGAAGAAAAACTTAAAAACCTGCTTCAAAAAGCCGACCAGACCGCCGGTCTTCCGGAGCCGGTCACTGTAAATCTTTCCGACATTCGGCGGCGAGCAAACTACCGGCGGATATTATTTTTCAAAGCGCCTATTGCCGCTGCCGCAGTCATACTGGTTGCCGCCGGAATCTGGAATCTTCTAATAAAAACTCCTCAAATTCCACACCAACAGGAAAAAATCACGTCACTCGAGACCCAAATAAGGGAACTCCAGGCAAGTACCGATGCGGCAATCAATCTCATCCATCAAGTACTCGAACAAGAACGGAGACAAAGCCGACTCAGTGAACTCGAAGCCCAACTGGCAAGCATTCCGGATCCTCTCGAAGAGCTCCAAAAGCAGGTTGATAAAACGGCCTTTATCCTTGTTTACCAGGCCGACCGCATGTACCGCGAGTTGAACCAAACCGAATCAGCCGTGGAAACTTATAAACGAGTAATTGAGCTTTTCCCGGAAAATCAATGGGCCC
>CAZMWN010000110.1:0-10607 GCA_964569935.1 uncultured Pirellulales bacterium | reverse complement strand
GAATAGTACTGCCTTGAATGTCGGTCGGGCGGCAACAATCGTTATCGCAATAATTGCCGCGGCTGGAGCGGTTATTGTACCCAGTATCATCGATGGTCTGTTGTTATGCTATACTATTTGGGCGCCGGCGATTCTTCCTGCTTTGATAATAGGTTTATTGGTGAAACATCCACGTCCCCTTGCTGGAATCTTATCGATGGGTGTCGGTACTATTGCCGCCGTTATGCTTGAGTTTATTTTCCCGAATCTAACAGAAATACCAGTTATTATTGTGGCTCTGGGAGCAGCCCTCGTAGCGTATGTAATAGGGCACTGGATTGGAAGTGTAAAAACCGGAGTATAGGAGGACAAAAGTGGAACTATTTATTTTTGTTATTGTTATAATCGGAGCATTAATTGCCATTGCAAGCGGCATCTGGGTTGCATTCGCTTTGGGAAGTGCAATCTCTGCTGACGGTAAAAGAAAGATTTCCTCCGATACTAAAGATACCCGATAAACGTGGATTTATTCGTGCCGCAAAGATTCAATCGGGTCCATATTAGCAGCGCGATAAGCCGGGTACAAACCAAAGATTATTCCAACACCGGCGCTAATTCCAAAAGCCAAAACCAATGAACTGCTTGTAATCACAGTGCGCATATCCCCAAAACGTGTAACAAAATATGGTATCAGAGAACCCAAAACAATACCGAGGATCCCTCCGAATAACGTTAAAATTAATGTCTCTGAGAGAAACTGGAAAATGATATCTCGTTTTTTGGCTCCAAGGGCGCGCCGTATGCCTATTTCACGCGTCCGCTCACTGACGGTGGCCAGCATAATATTCATAATACCAATACCGCCAACCAACAGAGAGATTGCGGCGATTGATCCAAGGACGATAGTGAAAATGCGCTGAAAGTCCTTCGCCTGCCTCATCAATTCCAAAGGGACGGTGATTTCATAGTCATTTTTCTTATGATATCGTTTCAACAGAGTCTCTACGCTTTGGCGTGTATCAAGCACCTGGTCTAAATGACGAACTTTGACGATAATTTCCTGAAGCTCGACTCTCTCCAAAGTTCGTCCTGAGCCGGCGCTCATCTGCAATGACATCTCACCGAAACGATTCTTCACTGTAGTTAGAGGAATATAAATGCCGCCCAAATTCGCACCGGCCTTGGTTGCTCCTGTAGGATCCTTGTTCTCAATATTGTTTTTATCCGTTGTACCGGTCTTTTCCTTAGCAATACCCACCACGCGATAGTAATCACTTGCCACTTTAACGCTTTGTCCCAATGGATCGTCAAAGGCAAACAATTCATTAACTAACTTATCATCAACAACACAAACACCTTTCGTGTAGCGCATATCAGTGTCGCAGAGAAATCGTCCAAATTTTATCTGAAGCGTTGATATCTCAGGATACCATGGGACTGTACCAACCACTTCTATAGCCGCTCTGCGATTGCGGTATTGTGCCTGCTGTAAAATACGGCGATTCGGCACTATAACCTGGACATCTGGTATGGCATTTCGGAACCGGTCGGCATCGGCATAGGTCAGACCATATTCTTTCAGAGTTTGCTGTTGACCAACTGCTGATTGATCCTCAGAAGGCTCTACAGTTTTTATAATAATATTCTGGCTGCCAAGCTGGGCAATCTTTTCCTGTGCATCCTGACTGGCCCCTTCACCTATGGCTAACATTGCGATAACCGAGGAGACACCGAAGATAATACCTAATGCAGTCAGAGTTGAACGCAGCCTATGCATCCAAAGGCTCTTGATCCCCAACTTCACTATGCGTTTCAAACGAAATAATAACATAACGTATTTACTGCTTATTATATTCCTGTTTATCTATACGCCCGTCGAAGAGGCGGATAACCCTTTCAGCACCCGCTGCAATGCCTTCATCATGCGTAACAGCTATCAAAGTTTTCCCCTGTTGATGTAAACGGTCAAGAATATCAAGGATTTCGGAGCCACTTGTAGAATCAAGATTTCCCGTTGGTTCGTCGGCTAAAATAATAAGTGGGTCATTTGCCAGCGATCTGGCAATTGCTACTCGCTGCTGCTGGCCGCCACTTAGTTCCGAAGGTCGATGATCAACTCGGTTACTAAGACCTACCATTTCTGCTAATTCTTGTGCCCGTTCGGCACTTTCCTGTTCGGTGAAGCCCTGGTAATACATCGGAACTTCTATATTCTCTATTACATTGAGCTGGTTAATCAGGTTAAATGACTGAAATATAAAACCAATACGCATGCCGCGTATCATAGACAACTGGTCATCATCCAGTTCAGAAACACTCTGTCCCCCGAGCAGATAATCTCCACTTGTTGGGCGATCAAGACAGCCAATCATATTAAGTAAAGTGGATTTGCCTGAACCACTTGGGCCCATAATGGCTACATATTGACCACTCGTGATAGTCAGATTAATCTCACGTAAGACCTTCAATTCCACAGAGCCAAGCTGATAATTCTTGCACAGCTTCTCCATAACTAATATTGGTGTATCACTGTCGAATTCAATAGCTTCTCGTAACTGTTGCATGGGCGACTCGCCTATTTCCTTTACTCTTCAGCACTTTTTTCTTCTGTGCTCTGCGTTGACTGCTCAGAACGGTTCCTTCTTCCCGTTCCTCGTCCGCTTCTTCCAGATCCGAACTTTTCCTTGAATTGCCTCATCTGTTCCTCGGTCATACCCGGCATACCTCCTCCCTGGCTTCCAAATTTCTCCTTAAACTGTTTCATTTGTTCTTCTGTTAAGGGGGGCATACCTCCTTCTCCCTGGCCTCCAAACTTTTCCTTGAACTGTTTTATTTGTTCCTCAGTTAAACGGGGCATGCCACGCATACCTTCGCCACGCCCACCTTCCTGTGATTGTCCAGCTTCCCTTACGCCCTGATCATCCCGACGAGTTTGAGTTCCCATATCCACACCATCAACCTGACCTTGTTCGGATATCAACTCTGGCAACGGTTGTTGGAATGCCTCTGCAGAAGATTCAGTCAAAAGCGGAGGATTAAGCAGTACCTCCTCGCCAACTTCCAAACCTTCAAGTATTTGAGCAGAAGTATCGTTAAATACACCTGTTTGTACCACACGTTCTTCTTCAGTTCCCTGAGAAGTCACAACGTAGCAGACTTTTCTGCCGCCTCGATTTGCTACCGCTGTAATGGGTACAGTGATAACATCACTTAACTGCTCTACGAGCATTTCCACCTTACACGACATTCGACTTCTTAGAAAACTATGTGTGCCATCTATACTAACTAATGTTTTGTAAACCTTCAAATCAGGATTCATCCATCCACGTTGCTGGTCAGGCAACGGCGCTACTTCAAGAACTTTACCTCTCAACTGTTTATCTGGAAAAGCGTCCATAACTATAATTGCGAACTGACCGGGACGAATCTTATCAACCTCGGTTTCGTGAACACTTATTTCGGCAACCATTGACGCCGTATCCGGCATTGATATAAGCACCTGGCCCTCAGAGACTGTTTCACCTTCGGCAATTATTCCACTGCTTACTCCTCTGCCTCGCATTGCCCTAAAGATGTCTTCTTCACCACCAGTACCATAGACTACCAATCCCGGGGCCTTTGCCTTGATAATACAATATGCTATCTGTTGCTCAAATTCTTTGACCCGTTCTACCTGCTCCTGTAACCTTTGTTCGGCAGTACTTAACCTGACCTTGGCTTGTGCTTCTCTTGAACGGCACTGCGCATACGTTCGCTGTAAACTACGCCCGGCCTCAATGTAGTTACTGAGGAATTGTTCAGCATTTTTTGGGAAATCATAGCGTATAAATAAATCCAGATCCACTTCAGAACTCTGGGCCCGAAACTGACGATTTATCACACTGAGTCGGTCTCTTTCCAATTCCAAATCGGAAACGTAATTTGCATCATGAAGCTTCAAAGTTCCGGCATAAGTATCCTGTGCCGTTTTCAAATCGCCCTGGGCCAGGACAATTTGATCCTGAAAATCTTTCATTTCCTGCCAGGATTTAGTTCCACTTAACATATTAGGGTCTTTTTCGACTTCCATAACAAATGGAGCTATATAGTCTGAAAGATTCACTGCGTCGTTAACATCCTTCGTCAATTTTTCCGCGAGTATCGCACCTAAATATTTTTGGAGGTCCAACAGAGCAAATCTTACTTCCAGTTCACTCCGCGCGATGTTGCTTTCATTTTCTATTAACTGAATTTCATATGCTTCTTTCGCGGCAACAGCATTTTCCTGGTCACCGGCCAGCTCTGTTTTCTCTTGTGTTAATCGATCTTTCAAAGCCGAAGAATCCAATTCCACCAGTACCATGTCTTTATCTACATCTTCTTGAGTTACATAAGTACCCGCGGGTACAATATTGAGTATCGATACTTCTCCTATGTCCCTGCCTCTCTCAACCTGACATTTGTATTGTATCGATTTATGTGCTCTGATACTTCCGGCGACCTGGACCGTGACCACCAAATTATCCCGACGCACGGTAAAGGCGCCGGCAGTAGAAGATACTAAGCCCGTTCTCCTCGTTGCCGCTATTAAAACGGTGACTGTTAGAGCTATTGCAATAAAGAGCAGAAGCAACCAAAACCGTTTTACACCATGTTTAGCTCCCCTTTGATGTTGATTTCGAGGTCCTTGTTTTTTTTGATTATTTATCATTGTATTCTCTGCTCCCACATACCATCCGGTCTAACTTCAAGAATTCCGATATCTCTGAAAAAGCTCATTTTAGCAATCATATGGTCAACTAAAGCACCTGTAAGACTATTTTCAGCTTGCACTAATGCATCCTCTGAATCCACTAACAGTCGTATAATACCCCGCCCGGTTTCCAACAGCAGCCTCTGTTCTTCAACGCGTTTTTCAGCCAACTCTACACCCATCTTTTGAATTCGGTAACTCTCAGTAGTCTCTTCCAGATCACGATACGCCTGACGTACATCGAGTTTGACTCTTTCAAAATCTTCTTCAAATCTTCGCTGCCGTTGCTGCAATGATATCAGTGCCTCTCGATAAGCATTACGCTCAGCTTTTTGGTCAAACGGCAAATCAGCTTCAAAACCCAAAGAATAGGTTCCTTCATGAAACCGTAATCTGGTGAAATCGGTTTTTTCAGTTGAATCTACGTTGGCACTTCCAATCAAGTTCAATTGTACACCAAGTCCTTCAGCAGCTAAGACAAGTTTCCGCTCTGTATCCTCAAGCTCATTTCTGGTGTTAGCCAAATCCAATCGCCGATCAATTGCAATTTCAATTGCATTCTCAACAGTATATTCCGGCAGATTTATATCGATATTTCCCAGTGCTTCGAGCTCATTCGGATCCAATGTTATACCGACATCGGTTGGTAAGGATAACCTGATTTTAAAGCTGTCAAGAACCTGGGCGTAACGTTGTTGGGCTGAAACAACACTGTTCTCGGCACTTAGTAATCTCTGCTCTGCCTCATAAACTTCGGATGGGGCCCTCTGACCAACTTCAACCTGCATTCTCAATTGTTTTGTAGATTCCTCCTGTCTTTTATAACTGGCTTTAATAACTTCTAAGTTCTTCATTTGTTCAAGAACGCGGTAATAATCACTGATTATCGAAACAACAAACGTTTGACGATAACGGTTGAATGTACGTATTCGATATAGAACATTTCTCTCAGCCTGAGTCAGGTTCTCCCATGCGGTTTTCCCCCCACCACGTCCCAGCAAAGGTGCTGTCACGCTGGCAGTGAGAACCGATCCTAAAGAAGTGTATTGATCGCCGCTCAGAAAACGTGTCCAATCAATAGCAAGACCTACATTTGCTATTACTCCAGTGGCCATAATAAACGCCTGGTCCACACCAAAGTCGGATGAAAGTGTATTATTTTCACTGCCTCCGGAATTGAGATACTCGCCATCAAAAGTCCCGAACCATTGTCTTGCATATTCATGCCTGGTCAGTGTTAAATCAAGAGCAGAAAGATACAATGACTCCTTTTGAGCTTGATATTCACGACTATATTTTGTGGCTATCTCAACCGCCTCTGCAAGATTTATGACGCCTGATGTGGGTATCTTTGTAGCAATTTCCTCTTCAGTCGGCACCGTATCACGAATTGTATAATTTGTCATTTGCCCAAAGTTGTCTTGCCATTTGTCTTCGATAATCTTATATGTTTCCTGGTCTGCCTCCGCTACAAGCTGCTCCGGACTGCTACATGCACCGGCAAAACCCAAAACGATAGCAATGCTAAGCATCCAGAACACCAACCTTACAGGCGACAATTTACATATCATGAAGTTTTTCTCTGACAAATCTCTCTCTCGCATAGAATTATTTCTGCTCATATCCACGTTGTTATCAAATTTTATAAGATCTTTATTCTACTATACATAGGCACAAAATAAAAGACGAAACACCTAAACCATTACCTGTTATAAAAACTTAGACGTTTCGAACCTCCCGAATATTGCTGAAAAATCGATACTAAAGCAATTTTATTAGCATTATGAGGCAAAGCCGATGCTTAAGATACTTAATATAAAGCTCACGAATAAAACCCAATTATAAATACACTTTATCAAGAGTAAAAAACTCAAAGACGATAATAAATAGACCTCATCTTCGTATATTGTTCTAATATTTACTGAAAAAACGCATCGAAATCCTTTGCAGTACTTAATAATTATCAGTAAACTAAAAATGTGTATTGGGGCAGTACAAATACATAAGACATTTAATATCAAGAGATTAGGGCAATTAACACCTATATTATGTTATCGAGAAAATATAATTTTTGGCCTCATAAAATTAAGATTCTTAGAATATTGACAAAAAGGCCGAAGTCGAGTTAATTTATTAATTACATCTGGCGGCGTAGCCAAGAGGCCTAAGGCGACGGTTTGCAAAACCGTTATTCGCCGGTTCGAATCCGGCCGCCGCCTGTCTTATCCAGATTTGAAACTGGACGATATTAGCTTTTTCGTTGCCTAATAAACATACAGGAAAGGTATTTGGGTAATTAAGGATGGATAAAGCCAATGAGCAAAGGGCAGAACAAAGATTGAGTTATCGTTGGCCTGTTCATTTCACTCAGAACGACAAGGAAAAGGTTTTCCCAGGTCAGATTGTAGATGTTTCCAGTGAAGGGATAGCTTTTCTTTGCCGTTCCGACGAAAATTGTCCGCATCTTGGCCAACTACTGAAAATAAACTTTGGCACCCCACATTTTGGCCATAGCAACTCCTTTGATACAGTACTTTTCAATCGCATAGGACGCATCTCACGATTAGATAAGTTAAGCAGCCAGGTACATCGCGTTGTGGTTCAGTTTACAGAGCCACTTTTTTTCAAGCCCGGGGAACAGGACATAAGTGAATCCGATGCACAAATAAGACTCGAAGCCAAAGAGCTGTCAATTGTCAAAGCCGAAGAAAGAGCCAAAGTGTTTGATGAGGCATTAATAAGAGCCGAGGAAAAAATAAGGTACTACACTGAGGCAAAAACAAAAGCAGAAGAAAGAGCAAAGTCTGAAGCACAAGCAAGAGCTAAAGCCGAAGCCAGAGCTAAAAGTGAGGCAAAATTGAGAGCAAAAGCAGAAAAGATGGCTGATATTGAAACTTCAAAAAGAATAAAGGCTGAAGCCGAAGTACAAAAAAAGACCGAATTTTACACCGGGGAAATAGCAAAAATCAAAGCAGAAAAAGCTCAGGCAATATCCCAGATTAAAGCTGAGGCGGCAGATACAATAGACAAATTTGAGGAAGAATTGAAAGTCAAGGAAGACTCCAAAACCACGGTAACAGACAAACAGCCCATCAAAGAAGTAGTCATGAAAAAGGTTGACAAATTTGTTAAAGACCGGAATAAAATCTTTTAGTGTACAACTCCCTAAAGCATAATGACTCTATGCTCATTTAAGAGGATCATCATATCCAAGAAACTGACATGAGAGCGGAATTTGCACATTCATTACTGGAAGTCATTGAAGCCGATATTACTGAAATGAAAACCGAAGCCATTGTTAATGCCGCTAATGCCCAATTAATTTTAGGTGGCGGCGTAGCGGGAGCTATTAAAAGAAAAGGTGGTCCCGAAATCCAGGAGGAGTGCAGTACAATTGGCGGGACTTTTGTGGGCGGGGCTGTAATAACAAATGCAGGCAACCTGAAAACAAAATACGTCATTCACGCAGTAGGGCCTCGAATGGGTGAAGGCAACGAAGACGAAAAGCTGAAAAATGCAACGCTCAACTCACTTAAAATTGCCGACAAAAACAATATTAAAAGCATTTCCTTCCCGGCGATAAGTACAGGTATTTTCGGTTATCCTACTGTTAAGTGTGCCGAAATAATGCTAAAGACAACTGTTGATTATATTAAAGGCCCAACCGGTTTGGAAAAGGTTGTTTTTTGCCTTTTTGGAAATGACAGCTATAATATCTTTGCTAAGCAACTTGAGCAGGAAGTTCAGAAAAAAAACAGTGAGACTCTCTAACCTCATAAAAGCATTTAATATTCGCACCGCTTAAATCCAGAGGGTCTTAATCAAAAAAATTGTGCTTTATCCAGTTCAGATACAGATAGAGAAATGTTCAGAGGAAAAAATTTATTCACCATAATAATAGTTGATAAAATCATAAATAAAACAAATTTAACACAATTTACTTTGTCATATATACCAAGTATTGTAATATAAGTACTTAAGAGCTTTAAAAAAGTGATGAACCTTTTAAGAAGGCGCCACAATGGAGACAAGATTCAATGTCTTTGAGATTCTCCAGATAGCTGAGAAAATCGAGCATAACGGTGCCAAGTTTTATCTCATGACGGCGGAAAAGCTCGATAATCCTGAATTTCGCAATATATGCTATAAACTGGCCAATTGGAAAGCAAAACACGAAAAAATTCTCGCACAGAGAAGGAAAAGGTTCTCGGAAAAAACCGGTGAATTTGGCACCTTCGATCCGAACAATTATGTATTGTCTAATCCACATGTGATGGCAGGTCTTGCAGTTTTTGCCACGAAACCAGGCTCACTCAAAGGCCCACCAAGCAGGGATAACATAGCAGAAACACTAAAAGATGCGATCAATAGGTCAAAAGAAGCAATTGTTTTTTATAACGGCCTGAAAGGTTTCGCTCGGGACCCAGCTTGTGAAGATACAATTGATAAGATAATTAAAGAAGAAAATCGACACATACGCCTGCTAACTGAACAATTAGAAAAGCAATAATTACTCAAAAAACATCATAAAAACCACTTTCCATATACATCCGGAATTAAGTTTCCTGTTTACCCTGGCTTTTACCAGTTCTATATATCAACGGCAACGTATCAATTGATTTTGGTTAACCCGGATGTGCGGAAGACTTGTTTTTAAGTCTTCAATGAAACGCAAACCATCTGTCCAGTACCCCGCTGTAGGCTTCAAATCCGGGCTAAAATCGGCAAAATAACGATTTATACAACCAATTAGAAGCTCGCGGAGATATTTACTAACCATTGATGCCAGTGACACCGGCAAATATTTATCATCGGCACCGACTTTAAAATGCAAACGCATAGCTCCATTATTCGCCTGCAATTCATAGCTGCTGACTTCAGGGCTTTCACGGATAATCCTCAATTTCATATCCGGAAACATTCTTTGAAGATTTTTAAGATAATGCACTCGCCCACCCTGCCTGTCTATTATGATATGCAGATCCTCACCAGCAAAATTATCGAAAGCCATCTGTATAAGTTGTGAAGTAGCGGTAAAAAGTACACTGGCCTTATTCTTCACGGTAGTAACCATTTTGTTGTAGTACTCTACATCCAGGCAACAACTTTTTATCTCCTGCAACTCAATCCCATTTGCAGCCAGATCATCGTCCAGCACTTTCGAAGCAATTGCTGTATCAGCAACATTAGCCGAAAGGCAGTGATTTTCAGCACCTTTGTACCAGGGATAATTACTTAGCCGTTCAAGGCAACTCGGACACAACAGCTCAATGAGTTCAGCAAGTGTAGCTGGCTCTTTGCCGAGACATTTTATGACTGTCAGGACCGTCCGTTCCAGGTGCTTAATGCCGACAGTTTTATTGTAGGCTTTTTTACTATCGGTAATGAGTAATCGGCCCCCCAACCGTCTTCGTCTGCTATTGGTACTCCTGACTAAAATCTGCCACAGATCGGATGTCAAATAATTGCATGGAAGCGACAAAGTGCTGGACGATACAACTAAAGGACCCAGAATAGGACCAAAACCGGCTTCGTCAATTCCCACTAAAACTGCCATCCCTGCAACTCCCGTCATCCATGAAAAAACGGTTAAATCACAACAGCTTTGCACGTTTGATTTGCAGCATTCAAAACAGAATTATAACAATTACCGCAAAGAAATCAATCAATTGTATTTATATTCTCACCAACTACGTGACTCGTTAGATTGTTATAGACTATCTTTAGCTTGACACTGAGGCCAAATTCTTGTAGAATAAGGTTTTGGAAACCTAATACTACATATTTTGAGGTATTAAATGTCGATAAAATTACAGTTTCTCGGTGCAGCCCAAAACGTTACAGGTTCACGGCATCTCTTACAAGTCAATGGAACCAGGATTCTGATAGATTGTGG
>CAZMWN010000109.1:0-10622 GCA_964569935.1 uncultured Pirellulales bacterium | reverse complement strand
TCGCCATCGGTGAAGAATACGCTGCCAACGATAAAATTATTGCCTATTATCTGGGCCATGTAATGCGCAACTGGATTATCTGGCACTACACCTTCGGCCAGCAGATGAAAAATAAATTCGCCAGGGCCCATACGCACATTTTTTACTTCATCAACGACGATAAGAATTTTATCTTCAACGATTGTGCCGTGCGAGTTCCTTCCGACAGGCAGCTCCTTTACAACGACAGGCGTGCCAATCCGGTGGGAAAAATGCCGGACGACGTCTGGAACGGTTATTCCCGCGTGTGCGGAACATTCAAGGAACGCCTCGGCTGGCACCCATGCCAAATGCCGGAGAACCTGCTTAAAAGAATCATCTCAGCAAGTTCCAATCCGGGAGATTGTGTGCTCGATCCTTTCAGTGGTTCGGGCACTACAGCGGCGGCAGCGTATCAATTAGGCAGACATTATGTCGGCGTAGAAATTTCCGAAAAATACGTTGAAAATACAAATCAACGCTTGAAAAAAATGAAAAAGGAAAAAGCGAGCAGCCAATCTCTCGATCCGGCTGAGCTTAATGAGCTTAAACGTCTTTCGATTGATATGGGAAAACCGTTGAAAGAGATAGCTGCAGATAAAAATCTTTTAAAGCTTTTTACAAATCAATTTACTGTTCGTATGAACAGCCGGAAGAAATACAGTGCGAGCCAGATAGTGACGGTTGTAAAGGATTTGACCGGTTGTCCTAAGGACTCCTAATGGAGAAAAATGTCCAGGTGAAAAACATATTGCTCTTTGCGGCGCCGTTTCTGGTTAGTGCCGTACTACTGACGGTGATTCAGGCGCCGATAAGCTGGTCGCCCCTGGCGTGGGTATCACTGGTGCCTTTTATTGTCGCCTGTTCGCCCAAAACAAAGCCCAGGCGTTTGTTCCTTGTCACCTTTGTCATTTCATTTTTTTACTGGCTGGGAAATTTATACTGGATTGCACCAATCACTATCATCGGCTGGATAACTCTCTGCCTGTACACAGCCGTGCTCTGGCCTGTCCTGGCATTGTGTCTGCGTTATTGCAGAATAAAAAAAGTGCCGTTATTTTTAGCCTCGGCGGTCCTGGTCGTCGGTGTCGAACGAATGCAGGGCCTTTTCTTAGGCGGATTTTTCTGGCGGTTCCTGGCCCACAGCCAGTATGAGAACACTACAATTATTCAAATTGCCGATATTTTTGGTGCCGGCGGAGTCTCGTTCTTAATTGCCATGGTCAACGGGCTTCTGGCGGAACTTGTTATTGCAATCTTAAATATCAAATTTGAAATTCCAAATTTATTTTCCATCGGCAATATTCTTAAAACAGCAATCGTCGGCGCAGCAGTCGCAGCAAGCATTTTCTATGGTCGATGGAGAATTAGTCAGGAAGCCGAATGCATCCGGCCGGGCCCGATGGCGGCGTCACTGCAATCGAATGTCCCTCAGTCTGTTAAAAGGTCCTTCGAATCCAGTGACGTGTTATTTGGTGACCTGATGGAGCAGAGTAAAGCCGCCGCCGCGGCCGGGGCCGAACTGATTGTCTGGCCGGAAACAATGGTTCAGGCATACCTCGATGAAGGTATATGGCCGTATATGGAATCTTCCGAGGAACATGCGATTTATGACCAGAAACTAAAAGATCACTCAAAAGATACTGCCTACGTACTGGTCGGTGCCTATGGCGCGCAAATAGAACGAAACAACGCCGAATCCTATGTGGCCAGATATAATTCTGCATTCCTTTACAGGCCGGACGGCCAAAAAGCCCTGGAGAAATACGACAAAATTCACCTTGTCCCCTTCGGCGAAGTGCTGCCTTTCAAAAAGAGTATTCCCTCGTTATATAACCTGCTGATGAAATTTACTCCCTACAATTACGACTATTCACTCGACTACGGTAGTAATTACACCGTCTTTAATATGGCCGGCGATCCCAACCGGGAAATCCCGGATTATAAATTCAGCGTGATGATTTGTTATGAGGGCACTGTCCCGTACATTGCAAGACGGTTTGCACTGGACGAGCAGGGCAAAAAACAAATCGACTGGATTATTAATATCAGCAACGATGGCTGGTTCGTGCGATTCAAGGATAAAAAAGTTATCCCGAGCACGGAGCTGCCTCAACATGCGGCGGTTTGCGCCTTCAGGGCGGTCGAAAACAGGCTTGCCGTCCTGCGGAGCGTAAATACCGGCATTAGTTGTCTTATTGACAGTTCCGGGCGAATTAAAAACGGATATTCGGCCGGAACTTTGCCCTCCGAAGCCCTGGCCCGCACAGGCCTTTCAGGATGGTTCCTCGACAGGATACCGATAGACCAGCGGACATCTTTTTTCAGTAAATACGGCGAATGGCTCGATTTTTGTTGTGAAGTTTGCGTTTTTTCACTGATAATATTGTCGCTATTAACCAAAATTGTCCGATTCAAAAATAAGAAAGTAATAATTCGGAGTGGCCAAATGAAAAACAGGCACAAAAAAGTCAAGACGCGAAAGTTAAAAATATTCGCTTTTATAATTCAGATCTCATTTTTTCTTTTTCTGATATTATTTGCTTGTGGTTGTGGGTCCTTCCATGCGGACTCGACAGACTTAGACAGAAACAATTTGACAATTACCCAATCCGAGGCTATCCAAATCATCGGCCGGTCTTTAGCCGATATCGACCCTCTGGTCAGAGTGAACGCCATCGAAGTCGTCGCAACCACCAGGCAGCTCAACTTCATGCCCCGTGTCCAACAATTACTCCAGGACACATCTGCACCTGTGAGGTTTGCATCCGCTTTGGCTGTCGGAGATATGCAGTACACTCCCGCCAAAAACCTGGTAAATCGAATGTTGAAAGATCCGGATAGTAATGTCATCATAGCTGCATCATACGCAATGGTCAGACTCGGACACCCCGAGTATATCAAGGTTCTTCGTGAATCGCTCTCCGATACAAATCAAACGGTCAGAGCTAATGCCGCCATGTTGTTAGGTAAGAGCAACGACAGAGGCTCATTAAAGCTGCTATATTGGGCGCTGCAGGATAAAAATTCTGATGATAAGGTGACATACCAAACAGCCGAAGCAATAGCAATGCTCGGTGACGAGTCGATATATCCCAAGCTTTGGGCGATGCTGATAAGTGCCTATGCCGACGTCAGAATGATTGGAATAAGAGCAATGGGTACCCTGGGAACAAGAAAGGCCGAAGATGCCATAATCTCCATGCTGGATGACAGCGTCATCGAGGTTCGCCTTGCTACAGCCGAACAGCTTGGAAAGCTTAACAACAAGATGGGCGAATCCATAGTCGTCGATGTCTTCAGGAAAAACCTCGCCAACCAAATAGAAGTACAGGCTCGCGAACGAGTCTATGTACTTTCTGCCTTAGCCATAGGTCAAATCGGCACATCTACCCTGACAGAATATCTTCCCCAACTTATGAAAAGTGAGTCGAAATTTGTCCAGCTCGCTGCTGCAAAAGCCGTTTTCCAAAGCACAATGAGATAAATATCCCTGAATATCCAATCTTATCGGAGCTTGCAGTATCAATAAGAATCCTTGATTTTAATTTGGGGTATTTATTAAAAATAACTTGACCTTTCCGAGTTTTAAGCGTAAAATTATACTGTACTGCTGTTGATAACAGGGCTTGGATCTTTATTTCCCGACCCTGCGTGAAATGAAGCTTGGATCCATATCTGATTGGCGCGGGTGGGGAAGCAGCCTTTCCAAAGGCACTATACGTCTCCAGAGTGCCCTGTCATGAGGTAATGGGTGTACTGAAAAGAAAACGCAAATCTATTGAAAGGAGCTTGTTTTGAGCACGCTTACTAAGATCCTAATAGTCCTGTTGACGATATCGTCAATCTTTCTATGCGGCAGCGTAGTCACGTACGTCGGAAGCGCTGTAAATTACAAGGAAAAATTTGAAACCCGACAAAACCAGATCAATTCCTTAAGGCGAACCAAGGAAGCAACGGAAAACACATTAAACAAAACGATTGAGCAATCACAACAGAAAGAGGCGAAGTTAAATGAGTCGATTAAATCGCTCCAGGCGGATATAAACCGGTTACAGGCCGACCTGGCCGATGCCACCAGGAAAAGAGACGACGTCATTCAAAGAATGGAAAACTGGCAGGCAATCGCAATGGATTTCTCCAAAACCACTGAAACTCAGGTCAAGCTGGCGAAAGACGCACTCAACGATAAAAACACGATCGATGCCGAGCGAATCAAGAACCTGAAAGAACTCGAAGAAAGGACCGCCTCTCTTATCGAGAAAATGGCGTTAATAGACCAGTTGGGAAAAGAATCGAGACGTCTGCGTGAAGAAAACACTGCATTACAGAACAAGCTGGACCAGTTTATACAACAATATGGTAAAACTGTCTCCAAGCCGACACCTGTTACACAGTTAATTGAAAAAGTCAAGGTGGCTCCACCGGCCACGGATATTGGCTTGAAGGGAATGATAAGCGCGGTTGATTTGGAAAATTCCTGGGCTGAATTATCAATCGGTTCGGCAAACGGCGTAAGGAAGGACATGGTTTTTCATGTTACCCGCGGTGATAAGTTCATTTGTGATATTGTAATATTCGAGGTTGATCCCGATAAGGCGGTCGGTGTTATGGAACTTGTACAGGAAACGCCGAGAGCCGGTGATACAGCGAGCACTAATTTATAAAGAACTATGTGAGGTTGACTTATGAGTCCCATTATGCAGACTCAAGATAAAAGAACATCGGTTACCGATAACCTTTATACAGTTGTGCTGGCCATAGCGTTCTTTTCTGTTCTGGCTACCGCGGCATATGTCGTTTATCTTTGCTATACACAATACGAAACAATCTTCAAAATTGCATCGTAAATCTCTATTGACAATACCGCTCTCTATAGATATAAAGATAAGCCGACCGGAAATTGTCAGTTGTGCAAAATATAAACCAGGCATATTATTGTCGAAACAGGATTTCGGTGAATTTGCCTGATCGTTAAATATTTTTTGGAAAAATACTTCAAACAAAGGATTACTTCTTTTCAAAGTACATCCAATCTGCAGTTTGCACTAAGATTGTTTGAGAAAGGAGTCGATAGTGCTACTGGACACAGTCTTGGGTTGGTTCAGTATGGATATGGGTATTGACCTGGGTACCTGCTCTACTTTGGTTTGTGTCCGCGACAAAGGTATTGTCCTCAATGAACCCTCCGTAGTTGCCGTTCGCAAAGGAACCAATATTGTCCTCAACGAAGGTCAGGCTGTCGGTCTGGTTGCCCGCGAAATGCTGGGTAAAACACCGGGCTCGATTAGCGCAATAAGACCTTTGAAGGACGGCGTAATCAGTGATTTTGAAATTACCGAAGCGATGCTGGGCTATTTTATCCGCAAAGTGCACGGCCGGGGCGGGCTTGTAAGACCTCGAGTCGTTATCGCGGTACCAAGCGGAATAACCGCCGTCGAACGCAGGGCCGTTATCGATAGTGCCGAACGTGCGGGCGCCCGCAGGGTCTATCTTGTAGACGAGCCAATGGCCGCGGGAATCGGGGCCGGATTGCCTATCACAGAACCCACAGCTTCAATGGTGGTAGATATCGGCGGAGGGACCACTGAAGTGGCAATAATGAGCCTGGCGGACATAGCCACTGCCGAATCAATCCGCATCGGCGGAGACGATATGGACGAAGCGGTAATAAATCACCTCAAAAAAACCTACAACCTTCTAATCGGTGAGGCAAGGGCGGAAAAAGTAAAGATACAGGTCGGCTCCGCCGCCCCGCTGGAAGAGGAATTGACTATGGAAATAGCCGGCAGGGACACCATCTCAGGCCTGCCGAGAAAAATTGTAATCACCAGTGAGGAAATTCGTGAAGCCCTCCGCGACCCGATTGCAACAATAATAGATACTGTCACTATGACACTGGAAAAGGCGGAACCCGAATTAGCAGCGGACCTGATTGACAACGGTATACACATCTGTGGCGGCGGCTCATTGCTTCGCGGCATGGACACCGTCCTGGCAAACGCAACGGGACTGAAGGTCGAAGCAGTCGAAGACCCGCTAAGCTGTGTGGCCCGCGGCACCAGCGTCTATCTCGAAAATCTGGAGTTATGGAAGGATACAATGGACCACAGCGAATATGGATGGGAATAACTCGTTGTTCGTGAATCGTGGATGGTGAAGCTCCCGAAAGGGATGGCTGACACCAGAGCCATGAAATGCGGACCATGAATAACGATTATGGCATGGAAGCAAGGCATATTCAGGACTAAAAACCGCCGGAAAACGTTCCTTGGCTCTCTGTCCAGAAGGATGTTATTTACCTGGATGATGTTGGCGGGTTTCATTTTAATTCTTGCCCCCCAGCAATGGACAAATAAATTTCAGTTTGCATTCCTTCGCATTTTCCGCTGGCCTCTGAGAATTGGTAGTGAAATTTCGCTCGCCAGCCCAACACAGCAGCAATTCACAAGTTCGTCGAACCAGACAATAATCCAGTATCAAAATCATATCGCCAATCTCGAACAAAATCTCGAACAGGCAAACCAAAAAATTACCCAGCTCTCCGGCTTGCGTAACAGATTCCCACTACTCAAAGGTGCCAAACTGGTATCGGCCGATAAAATGACGGTCACTATCGGCGGCACGCAGGCCGAACTCATTATCAATCGCGGCACAGACGAAGGCCTGGCGAGCAACCAATTCGTCATCGCCGACAACAGTATCATCGGAACCATAGCCGAAGTCTCGAACCGCAACGCCCGTGTGAAATTGTTTACGGACAAATCATCCAATATAGCGGTGAAAGTAGGTAAATCAGAAGTCAAGAGGATAATGCAGGGCATCGGCAACAATTCAGCTAAAATCCTGAATCTCCAAACTAAACATAAAGTTGAAACCGGCAATCAAGTGTTTGCCTGCAAAATACCGGGACTTCTGGATGTACCCATGATTATAGGAACAGTGACTCAATGTAAGAGGGATGATCAACAACCATCAGTCTGGGATATAACGGTTCAACCCGCTTGTGATATAACCAAGATAGATAGCGTAACCGTAATTATAATGAATCCATGAGGACAACCGCGGCTCCGCCGTCAGGCGTCCCCAAGGGATTACCTAAGGATAAATAAATGCGATGGTATCGGTTTGCAGTATTAGTCCTGTTAGCCACTATTCTGCAGGCCGGATTTTTATCAAATTTTAGTATTAAGCCCGATTTGCTGTTAATCCTCCTTGTTTTTTTCGCCGTTTACAGCAACACATCCGAGGCAATCATAAGTTCCTTCACAATAGGTTTTGCCGCCGATTTAATCGGGCCTGCAATGGGGCCGCAAACAATCAGCTTCGGACTTTTCGGAACGGCCCTGGCATATTTGCACCGCGTCATTGCCATAAGGAAAATGCCCTATCAGGCACTTGCGATTTTTGCTACGGGAATCCTTGCCGGCACCCTGGTACACCTGTTGAACCTGCTCAAGAGCGAATCAAGCTCAGCAGGTACATATAGTGACATTTTCAAGATAGCTTTTTACTCAGGTATTGTGGGGCCGTTTCTGTTCCTGCCGTCGGCATGGTGGATGCGTATAAAAACAACTCGTTTCCGCAGAAACAGGGCGGCGAGATAAGCCGATAGGTGTATGATTCAACGCACGGATGCAAGTACACATTTGCTCATAAACAATCATGTACAGTAAAAGAATTAAAATTTTCATTATCTTTAGTTCGCTGCTGCTTTTAGTCTGTCTGGCTCGGCTGGCTCAAATGCAATTGCTGGCGGTCTCTCGTGTTCAACATGAGGTAGCTCAACTAAAAGAACGAAGAGGTCTGACCCAACAGCTCAACACGCTTCGAGGCAAGATTCTCGACCGAAGTGGCAGAATATTAGCCGTCGATGAACCGGGCTTCTGGGTGCATATAGATTACGAACTGAGCTGCTATTTAGATGAACGTGTCCAGAAAGGTAAAATCCTCAATGCAGCGAAAAAAAAAGACCCGGAACTGAGCACTTCCGATATGAAAGAGAAAATCCACAACAGGATTGAGGAAATACAACAGATAATAAATATCTGTGCACAACTCGGCGCTCTCGAACCGTCGGAAATACAAAATGAAATTGAAAAAATTAATGATTTCATCTGGAACAGGCGAACGTTCCAGGCCTGGCGGGAGAAGTTCCCGAAATCGGAAGTTTTTGACAATTACGACAACAAAATCAGCATTCCGCTTTCTGTGGCAATCGCCGATTTTAACGAAAAGCAACCTAATCCCGACAAACGTATCGAACTTATCAGCAAAGTTGACATTGCTGAAATGAACCAAAAATGGCCGCTACTGAAGCTTAATACTGACGACGCCATTTTTGCCGCCCAGGTGGAATTTCTCAACGTTGACGGCATCGAGATACACCCGATAGTACAAAGGTCATATCCCCACGTCACTGTCGCCGCCCAGACAATAGGCTGGGTCGGGCCGGCAACACAAGAACAGGATAGAGAACTTTTTGAGAACGACAGATTATCACGCTATTTAGAAGGCGAAGTCTGCGGAAGAGAGGACGGGGTCGAGTATGTCTGTGAACCTATCCTCCGCGGCAGGCGGGGTGAAAAGAATTTCGACATCGACAAACAGCTCGTCAGCCAAACTGAGAGCCGCATGGGTCAGGACGTCGTGCTGACACTTGATATCGAGCTGCAAAAGAGAATCGAGGATTACCTTACCCATTACAATCACGACCCGAACTGCGGACCGGGAATGTCCGCCGTTGTCCTTGATGTTGCCACAAGTGACATCCTCGCATTGGTTTCATTGCCGGTTTATGATTTAAACCGCGTCAGGTACGACTATGATAACCTTGCCGCTGATGCAAACAAACCACTGATAAACCGAGCAATAAACGCGCTATATCCGCCCGGCTCGGTAGTAAAACCGTTGATTCTTATTGCAGGACTGGAAACCGGTATGATTACCGCCGACGAAGTCATCCCATGCCCGGCCCAGCCGGCACCTGAGAACTGGCCCGACTGCTGGATTTATAAAGATCATCGCTCCGGTCATAGTGACATGTGGGAAAATGTTGCCCGCAACGCCATCAAGGGAAGCTGTAATATTTATTTTTCTCATCTGGCCGACCGTCTGGACCCTTTAATCCTACAGCATTGGCTCTTTATGTTCGGCTACGGCCGAAACGCATTGTCACCACCTGAGACGATATCTCAGACAGAATTCAGCAGAAACCTTCGGCAATCGCCCGGAATCATCTCAAGCAGTGTCCCAAAGAGCGAAGATTTGACTCTGGAACAGATGCCGCCTTTGAGGGACACCGAGAGAAGATACTTCGGCATGGGCCAGGGAACTCTGCGAGCGACACCTTTGCAGGTGGCAAATACAATGGCGACAATCGCCCGCAGCGGTATTGTTAAAGCCCCAAGGTTATTCAAGGAAATGCAACATTCGCAGGACGTTCCGCTTAGGATCTCGTCGGAAACTTTAGCAGTAGTCTTCGACGGCATGAGTGCCGTGGTCAATGAGACCAGCGGTACGGCGAACAAAGAATTCGGCCCGGACCTACACACTTTTATCAGCCAGGACGTCAAGCTGTACGGCAAAACCGGCTCAACAGAGGCGCCGGAACATGCCTGGTTCGCCGGATTCGCCGAAGACAGTACCGGCCGTAAGCTTGCTTTCGCTGTTGTTGTAGAAGGCGGCGAGCACGGCTCAAGGGACGCCGCTCCGCTGGCACGTGACATCATCCAGTTCTGTATCGAATACGGCTATGTCGGTCAATCCCTGAATCCAACTCAAGGGATATAACAACAAGGTCTTATCGAAAATAAATTACTCAGAAATATTCTTGCAAACCACAAAGGGACAATCTATCATTTGTTGCAAGCCAGTCGTGCAAATTTACTGTCATATATGTATTAAATTGAAAGGGGAATAAACATGTACTGTCCAAAATGCAAATCGGAAAATCCCGATAATGCTCAATTTTGCCGGTCATGCGGCTCAATTCTAACAGGCACAGTGACGCAGGCAACCGCCCCAGCGACACAAAATATCGGCCCTGCTAAAACAAGCGGTCTGGCTATTGCATCTTTGGTCCTGGCAATCCTGAGTCCTTTTACCTGCCTGCTTACAGCAATCCCGGCAGTTGTCCTCGGAATTGTCAGCCTGGTAAAAATCAGTAAGAGTGCCGGCCAGTTAAAAGGCACCGGCATGGCAATTGCAGGAATTGTTATTCCTCCGGTCACACTGCCGATTATCGCACTGCTTATGGGAATTCTTATGCCGGCACTGGCCCGGACCAGGCAGTTTGCCTTTCGAATGGTCTGCAGTGCAAATCTGTCAGGCCTGTCGAAGGCGATGATGCTTTATGCAAATGATTATGATGATAAATATCCCACGCCGGAGAAATGGTGCGATTTGCTGATTGAGTGTTGCGAGGTGACTCCTATATCGTTCCGCTGTAAAGGCGCACCGGAAGGTCCCTGCAATTATGCCCTCAACGAGAACGTAGCGGAACTGGGAATATCTACCCAGCCGGATATCGTCCTGCTGTTCGAAACGTATCCCGGCTGGAACCAGGTAGGAGGCCCGGAAATTTTAACCACCGACAACCACCA
>CAZMWN010000108.1:0-10709 GCA_964569935.1 uncultured Pirellulales bacterium | reverse complement strand
TCCGGTCGTATTCCGGAACCGTAGCGATAAAGTAGTAGTGCCCGTCACTATGTCGCATACACCATGGGTCGGCGCGTTGTTCTATCAAAGGATTTGTGATTCCGACAACGGCAGCTTTTTCAGTCGGCGAAGTTCCCGCCTTCTCCTTGGCGCAAGCAATGCCGGATATGGAAAATACAATAAGTAATAAGACAAAAAAGGCGGTTCGTAGTGCCGCCAGTGCACGATTAACATGAAAATTGAGATTGTGTTTTAATAACATGTGCTTTTCTCCTGTAAACGAATTTGTTTTCCAAATCATTATGTGAATCTGATCATGAACTGTCAATGCGAATCATCCCGGCATGATAAAAGATAAAATAAAACTTGAAATTAGGGCGAAATTCTCCTATCATAACTTTTATACAAACAGGGGTGTTCATGGCAGTCAGATTGGGAAATTTCGGCCATATTGCATCTTTGGAAAAGCCTTTTTGTGCATAGAATTGGAAGGGTAAGATAATGCGCAGAACAGGATTCACACTTATAGAGCTTTTAGTAGTCATTGCCATCATTGCTTTATTGTTGTCCATTTTAATGCCGGCCCTCCATCGGGTGAAAGAACAAAGCCAAAGAACAACCTGCCTGAGCAATCTTAGGCAGCTGACATTAGCCTGGATCATGTATGCCGATAGCAACGATGACAACCTTGTCAACGGCGATACCGGAGAATACCCAAGTATTCATAGAAACGAAACTCCCTGGGTGCTCACCGACTGGCGGACTGGTATGACCGAGAGCGAGAAAAAAGATGCTATCCTCGATGGGGCCTTGTGGCCATACTGTAATAACATGAAACTTTACAAGTGCCCTACGGTCAACAGGATTGTTCGTGCTCGCACGGAGGAAAAAGTATTCCGGACTTACGCAGTGGCGGATTCTATGAATTGTAAGGATTGGCCAGAGATGCAGGCGGAGATGATTAAAAAGAGGATGGACATTCCCGAACCGGTCTATCGAATTGTTTTTCTCGATGACGGGGGTACGAGTCCGGCGGCGATGGGTGGATGGACGGTCTATGTTCGGGACGAGAGATGGTGGGACCCCCCGCCGGTGCGACACGGTGACGGCACTACCTTTTCCTTTGCAGACGGACACAGTGATTATCACAAGTGGGAGGATTCCCGTACGATTGAGTTCGGCACCCGGTTACCGCCGAGGGCTAATTCGGAGCAACAATCTGGCAATGTGGACATTCGCTGGGCCGCTATCGCTGCCTGGGGCAAAGCGGCCAGACGTTCCGATTAGTTACTACCAGTCGTGCGGCAGGTCACAAAATGCATGAAGCCAGATGAGGAATCAGGGTGTCGCCGCTGGGGGAAATATATACCAAATAAGCAGGTTTTAATCAAGCACTTCGAATCTGATTTTTTGCGGTCAAGTGACCGATTTAAAAAGTTGACTTGACCGCAATTACTATTAAACTGGTGTGATAAGGCAATATGAATTACATCACGTCGTCGGAGAAGTTTTTTGCCGGTTTATGAATATAGCTTTGGGAGAAAATTTCAATGTATAAGTCGTTTATGATATTTGTCTTAACGGTTATATCGGCAACAGCACTATTCGCCGCAAATGTCCCTCAGGATCCCAATGGAGGCCGAAAACAAATGCATGAAATCGAACCGAATAACATAGTCTGCGATAGCAACAAGGTCAACATCACGGTTATCTACGATAATAATCCTCTTAAAGAAGGGCTGGGAACTTCCTGGGGATTTTCCTGTCTTATTACCGGGACGGAGAAAACCATTCTTTTTGATACCGGCGGCGACGGCCCACTTCTGCTTGAAAATATGAAGAAACTGGCAATCGAGCCAAACAGCATTGAATTGATTGTTCTTTCCCATGAACATTGGGACCATGTCGGCGGAATGGAAATGTTCTTGGAGAAGAATCACGATGTGAGCGTTTATGTGCCCGAATCATTTCCGCAGGATTTCAAAGAAATGGTCACCACCTCCGGAGCAAAAATAGTCGAAACACAAAAACCGGCGGAAATCTGTCGCGGTGTATATTCAACCGGGCAACTGGGGACATCGATTAAAGAGCAGGGACTTATTATCCGAACGGACAAAGGCGTGATATTGATTACCGGCTGTGCCCATCCCGGTATTGTAAAAATGACGCGGAAGACAAAAGAAATATTTAATGAACAAATCCTGTTTGTTATGGGCGGGTTCCATCTCAGCGCGGCAAGTAAGAGCCAGATTGAAGAAATCATCAATGCCTTCAAAGACTTAAAGGTTGAATACGCTGCCCCTTGTCACTGCTCCGGCGATAATGCAAGGGCGCTTTTTGCAGAGCAATTCGGCGAAAAATATTTGAACATCGGTGTAGGTCGGGTCATCGCAATTAAGAATTTAAAGTGAATCCTGTCAAATATAAGCCGATTGGCGTTATACATTCTCCATTTAAGAATCGCCTCGGGATTCCTCGACAGGCCGTTGGCGCCCCCGAAGTCACTGCAAAGATTGAGATATTCGACGAATATATTGACGGCCTTTCGGATTTGGACGGATTCAGTCATATCGTAGTAGTTTTCCACATGCACCTTATACAACATGGCTCTCTGAAATCATCTCCGCCATGGGATAATAAAGAGCATGGTGTCTTTTCTACTCGCAGTCCCTATCGGCCGAATCCCATCGGGATATCAGTTGTTCGCCTTGAGAGCATCGACCGAAGTATCCTGAATATATCAGGCGTTGATATGGCTGACGGCACACCCGTTTTGGATATCAAACCTTATGTTCCGGATTTAAATCCAACCAAAGCAATCCGAACAGGCTGGTTGGAAGGTAAAGTTAAAGGAATGAACAAGAGTAAATCGGGCGACCGGTAACTTATAATTTATTCAAAAATTAAATTTAAAAGTGTAAAATTGTGGAATCCCGACTTTATCGGGATGGCTATTTTTAAGTTATTTTTTGGCGATAAGTCGGTAAGTTTATGTAACTTACCTTGAGAAAGTTTTTAATGACATGTAAATGGTATAGCTTGTGCCCGCTAAGAAGATTCGAACAACAGGGCAAGCTGGATGATATTTGGGCACAGGATTATTGTAAATCCGATGGCAATTGGAAAAGCTGTAGGAGATACCAATTAGAAGAAGCCGGCCGTTATCATCCTGATAACATGTTGCCGGACGGCAAAATTGACAGCAATTTAACGTAGGGTATCGGCCCTCTCAAAACTTAAAATTTTCACCGGAGTAGAAGGGACTGACTTGCTTTTATGGGCTTTGACGGATAGACTTAACGGCCGTATGACTCTCGCTATCGAAACCAATGGATTGACCCGTTACTTTGGTGACCTTTGTGCCGTGAACGGTCTGGATTTGCGCGTCGAAGCAGGCAAATTCTACGGTTTCCTCGGTCCCAACGGAGCGGGAAAATCCACTACGATTAAAATGCTCACCGGCCTGCTCGCGCCGACTCGTGGCACGATGCGTATCCTCGGCGAAGAAACGGCCGATACCGGTAAGGCCAGAGAGGTCAAGCGGCGCGTTGGGGTGGTACCGGAGGAGCTGGCCCTGTTTGACAATCTGACGGCACATGAATATCTCACTTTTGTCGGGCACATGTATGGGCTGTCGAAGGCGACGATACTTGAGCGCTGCCGGGAACTTTTGGCCATGATGAACCTGGACAACGAACAGAAGAAGCTCACCCTCGAATATTCGCACGGGATGAAGAAGAAGCTCACCTTGGCGGCGGCGCTGATACCGAATCCGGACATGTTGTTTCTTGATGAGCCGTTTGAAGGAGTCGATGCAGTTTCCTCCCGCGTGTTGCGAGAGACATTAAAGCGCTGCGTGAAGCGCGGCGCGACGGTGTTCCTAACATCGCATGTTTTGGAGATTGTGGAGCGACTCTGCACGGATGTCGGGATTATTGCCGAAGGCAAATTGGTTTATCAGGAAACGATGGAGCAAATTAGCCGGAGTGGCTCGCTGGAGGAGCGGTTCCTTGAAGCTGTCGGTAGCGATCACATCGAGCGGCAGACGTTAAGCTGGCTGGAGGATTAAATGGACCGGCACTACCTTCGCACGATTATCTGGCTTCGCTGGCGTTTGACCCGCAATCAATGGTCTCGCGGCGGGCGGTTGAATGCCATCCTGGCGATGATTATTATAGCGGGCGGATTTCTCATCGGGGCTTTTGGCGCCATCGCCGGCGTACTGGTAGGCTTCTTCCCGCTGGCGGAGGTTTCGCCCACGATACTCCTTGGCATCTGGGATGCAATCGTTGTTGTATTTTTATTTTTCTGGGTGATTGGACTGGTCTCGGAAATACAGCGCTCTGAGACAATCGACATCAGCAAAATGCTTCACCTGCCAATCTCTATGAACGATATATTCTTGGTCAATTACCTCGCCTCGCATCTGACTCTGAGCATAATTTTGTTCCTGCCCGCGATGTTGGGACTGTCTTTCGGGCTGCTTCTGGGCAGGAGCTTGTTCATGATTTTGATGTTTCCGCTGGTGCTCGGTTTTATATTCATGATAACAGCGTGGACGTATTGCCTGCGAGGATGGCTTGTCACGCTCATGGTGAACAAACGGCGACGCCGTGCCATTATTGCCGGAATCACCTTTGCATTTATATTGGTTTTTCAGCTTCCCAATCTCCTGGGGAACATTCTTCGCGACCACAGTCGACATAAACCCCGCACGACGGAAACGGTACAATCGGATCGGCAGACAGAGACTCCATCCGGGGATAGTGACAAACTAAGGCACCGACGTTTGGTATTGATTGCGCATAATTACGTGCCTTTTCTATGGGTCGGCAACGGTGCGAGGTCACTGGCACTGGGGAATCCCTGGCCGGCGGTATTGGGTGCGGCGGGTGGATTTCTTATCGGTGGATTGGGTTTGAGAAGGGCATATCGCTCAACCGTTCGTTTCTATCAGGGGCAGTCGAACCGCGCGAAAAAGAAAGAGAAACGAAAGAAGGAAAAGGTAGTCCATATCCGAAAGGAGCGCCCCGGTTGGCAGTTGCCCGGCGCATCAGCGGAAACTTCGGCGTTGGCGTCGGTCTTTTACCGCTCCATGAAAAGAGCGCCCGAAATAAAAATGATGCTGGCGACTAATCTTTTAATACTGCTGGTCTGCGGCGGAGCAATCCTCGTGCGGCGTTCAGCCGGCCTCAGTGACGCCTACAAGCCGTTTATCGCGACCGGAGCTGTGGCAGTGACGTTTTTTGGTATGAGTCAGCTCATGTTCAATTTGTTCGGTATGGACCGCAGCGGATTCCGCATGCTTGTTTTAATGCCCGTTCCGCGACAGCGGGTCCTGCTGGGTAAAAACTTCGCGTGCCTGCCGATTGTATTGGTCATGGGATTAGTTTTACTCATACTCGTTAAGTTTGCCGGGCGTGTCCCGGTTGTAATTATTCTTGCCGCAGCACTGCAATTGATGTCGGCCTTCTTGCTGCTCAGCATGGCCGGCAATCTCGCATCCGTGCTCGTTCCTTACCGTATTGCCCCGGGCTCGATGAAGGCGACCAAAACAAAGACCATAACGACCGTCATGATAATTTTGTCACACATGCTGTTTCCGATTATGATGCTTCCTGTATTTTTCGTGCCGGCGCTGGGACTGCTCTTATCCAAATTAGGCCGGATGCCGGCGGGCCTGACAAACGTCTTGCTCTCGGTGGTATTATTGGGACTGCTTATCCTCTTGTATCGGCTAAGTCTGGCCCCGCTCGGTGACCTTTTGCAGCGACGGGAGAAAAAAATCCTTGAGGTCGTGACACAGGAAG
This sequence comes from uncultured Pirellulales bacterium, assembly GCA_964569935.1. Lineage (GTDB taxonomy): Bacteria > Planctomycetota > Phycisphaerae > Sedimentisphaerales > Anaerobacaceae > JAFGPS01. The sequence goes on along the minus strand of CAZMWN010000108.1, from coordinate 4,899 downwards.
TTGAATAGACTTTTTTTAGCGATATTAAAATAACGTTGGACAATTTGGTATTTGGATCGTTAAGGAATCATAAAAAGCAGGAGATTTACGATGAATAAAAAATACAGCAGGAGAGATTTTATCAGGCAAAGTGGTGCAATCGGTGCCGGCCTGGCGTTGACAAATTTGGGCAATGCGGTATCGGCTGCGGCACAGGAGGATAGTTCAGCACCGGGACCATCTGACGGAAAAACGCTGAGCATCGGTTTTGTGGGTGTTGGCGCTCGCGGGTCGAATCTATTGAAGATTCTTCTGGAGCTTGAGGGCGTGGAGTTTCGCGCTTTGTGCGATATAAGGGAAGACAGAGTGACACGTGCACAGCGCTGGGTGAGAGAAGCCGGGCAACCCGAGCCTTCCGGGTATACAAAAGGCGATACCGATTTCAAGCGCATGTGCGAAACCGAGGAGCTGGACCTGGTCATAACGGCCACGCCGTGGCGATGGCACGTGCCCGTGTGTGTCGCGGCGATGGAAGCTGGCAAGCACGCCGCCACGGAAGTGCCGGCAGCGGTGACATTAGACGAATGCTGGCAACTGGTGGAGGCCTCGGAGAAAAATAACAGGCATTGCATGATGCTGGAGAACTATTGCTATTTCCACAAGACCATGATCATTCTGAACATGATACGCCAGGGCGTGTTCGGCGAGCTGCTGCACTGCGAGGGCCGGTCCCAGGAGAACTGGATCAGGGAGAACTGGCACTTGTTCAATTCCGACGGCACCATTGGCTGGGCTGCCGAGCATCTTGCCCGACGCAACGGCAATCTCTACCCGACGCACGGTTTCGGCCCGTTGGGGATATGGGCAAATATCAACCGGGGCGACCGCCTGGACCACTTGCTCTCGGTAAGCAGCAAGGCGCGGGCCCTGAAGCTTCACGCCGAAAACAGTTTCGGTAAAGACCACGCCCTGGCCCGGCGAACGTACAATCAGGGTGACGCTAATGTCACGCTCCTTCGCTCGGTCAACGGGGTCAGTTTCACGCTTTACTTCGGCGGGCAATCGCCGCAGCCCTGGTCGCCCGAGCACAAAGTTCAGGGCACGCTGGGTGCGTGCATCGGCGATATGTTTGATTATAGCGCCCGGGATACAAGCTGGATACAGGCCAAAGTCTATGAAAAGGCAAAGGGAAGTGAAACGCGCGGACGCTGGAGCAATTACTGGGACTATGCCGAAACGTACGAGCATCCGCTATGGAAGGCACTAGGCCGAAAGGCTAACGAACAACGGGCCAAAGACTGGAGCGGCGCTTACGATTACCTGATGCTGTATCAATTGGTCAATGCCCTGCGAAGGAACGCTGCTCCTCCGATGGATGTCTATGATGCTGCGACATGGAGTGCCATCTCGGAGCTCTCGGAACGCTCGGTGGCCAAAAGGAGCGGTGTCCAGGACTTTCCTGATTTCACAAAAGGCAAATGGAAAAACAATGCCCCAACAGATTTGTCACAGGTGTAGCATGAATAAAAGCCTGCCGTTTGCCCTTTTTAGTATTCTTGCCGTGATTTGCGCAGCGAGCTGTCACTGGAATCCGGGCACGCAGACCGCTCCGGATGACGATAACCAGGAGACAGTTGTGCTGACTTTCCAGATTGAGTTGAATCGGCAGGTGTACGAAAACAGCACGTGGGGTGACCCGCCACAGCTTGCAATCTGGCTCCGGAATCAGGCCGACCAGAGCGTTCGTACGGTCTTAGTGACATATCGAACGGCCGCCTGCGACTGGATCGGCAAGGTGGAATGTTCAGTTGCTTTGCCTTATTGGGTGACTTTCTTTAATAAGCAGACGGGGACACAGGGCCCGCCGACGTGGGAAAATCCCGCTGCAGATGCCGTCACCTGCGCGACGCCGATTGCGTCCCTTGCCACTGCCGTGGAAGTTCCTCGTGGAACGCGATGGCGGTACTTCGTGGAAGTAAATGTTTCCGGTGATTTCAACAGGGCCTTTCCGAGTTTTTCGGCCGAGGGCTTCTCCGACAGATACGGCAACGGTCAGCCGTCACTTATCTATCATGGATACATTGAGGCGACCGATGGTTCGACGAGCCGGCCGGAGTTGCTGGGCAGAACGGACCAATACGAACCGATTTACTATCTCATTAAAGACCAGGAAGGCGTTACCTCGGCGAAGAACCTGCTTAAAACAGTACACGTATCATGTAAGGAAAAAAGCTAAAGTAGTTTTTAGAATTCTCTGATGCACTGATTCGCTAATAAACCAATCAACTATTCGATTCCCTAAACCATGTCTTTTTTTACTTGTTTTATCCAAACATGAGTGATACTTTTTACTTTTCAAGAGGTCTGCACAAGAAAGAGATAGTTTTAGGAAACAGCGTTTTGCAGAATTAAATCGCTGCACGAAAAGTGAATAATTTTGACTCGGTGGTTTGACAAAACTGATAGGGATTGACAATGAATGAAGACAATCGACTTATTTATCGTGAGCAGCAGAAGTTTACTCTATTGCTTCGCTGGCTGGTTTACATATCCATGGGCCTTGCGGCGTTACTTAGCATACTGTCGCTAAGGGAAATGTTTTCCGGGCAACGTTCGCCGGGTGCGCAGGAGATTCTTTCAGCCGTCCTTGTCGGGCTCGGCGTGCCGATAGCGATAGTGGTTCTTTTTCTGTTCCTGAAATTGGAAACGGAAGTCCGCTCGGACGGCTTATATGTCCGTTATTTCCCCTTTCATATTAGTTTCAGGAAATTTTCGCCGGATGATTTGAGCGAGTGTCATGCCCGGCAGTACAAACCGATACGGGAATTTGGCGGCTGGGGGATTAGATGCGGCTTATTCGGAAAGGGCAAGGCATATAACGTCAGCGGCAATAAGGGCGTGCAACTGGTATTCAAAAACGGCAAGCGACTGCTAATCGGCTCCCAAAAGGCTGAGGCACTTGAAGAGGCGCTTCGAACGATAATAGAATCTAAATAGATTTTTATCAACTTCCGTTGATTGGCAGCCGGAAGACAAAAGTCCATCCTCAGCCGGGCCGCCCGGACGGGAGGAGCTAAGTAAATTTGGGGGTAAAATTTTTAAATAATTTTATTGCTTTTCTTCGGCGGGAAATTATTATTACGGCGCAATTGGAAGCTCATAGTGAGTTTCCCATTTATATTAGGCGAGTTGAAATTATTATTATTTTTAAGGCGTGGAAAAATGTGTCAGTCATGTGGATGTACGCCGTGCAAAATCTGTGGCGCCCCCATCGAAGATGGAGTATGTTCCAGCTGCCGGGAACCGGCGGATGAATGTATTTGCGAACCGGTAGATCAACTGGAAGAGGAGGACGAACTGGAAGAAGAAGAGTCTGAAGAGGAGGAAGACGAGGAATTTGACGACGAAGAGGACTATAGCTGATTTTCCCTTTGTTATTTTCATTTTTTCTTTACAGGCTCTTGTTTTCGCCTTGGGTGACATATATATAATAAGCCTCGGCAATGACTCGTCTCTGCATAGCTATGCCCGAGTAAGAAATGTGTGGCTAAATAGTTTGCCGTGGCTACTTTACTAAAACAATAATACCCCGCAAAGGCGACGTAAATCGCACATCCGACATTCTGTATTCTGACATTCTAATCCATAACTCCAGAAGGCAATCCCCTTTCTTTTTTTTCCTGCAAATTCCTCATCAACATTATAAAATAAAAGCATTGTGAGGAGTTACTCTGTGTTCTATAAAACAACTACCTATTACTCCCGGTACGCTTGTTTTGAACTTGTTAAATTATTCTCAAGATGGATTTTGTCAAACGGAGCCGAGGGAAGTTCGAAATATATTATCCTGGTTAGGTGTATGTTCTGAATATAGGGAATGAAAAGAATCATTTTCGGTTATTTTATAATTCCAATATTTCAATTCAGGAAAGGTGAATTATCATGTACAGAAAGCTTATCTTTTTGATTATTCTTGTTCTGGCGCCGGCCGCCGGCGCGCAGACAGTGGTAGAATTCTTCAGCGACGATTTCGAGACGCCGCATGACTATGTTGCTGATAACGTTGCGGGAACCGGCTGGGACGGTTATTTCGGCTGGCTCCCAGGTGAAACAGTTGATGCTCTCAATGCATCAATTGATCCTAATCATCCGGGACAACTATACATTGAGTCATCCGGTGCGTATTGGCATGAGCCTTGGGATCCATTAGGACCATTTCTGTACAAGTACGTTGAGGGCGATTTCATAGCCACAGTCCAAGTCACCGATTATGCAGGCACTGCGGATAACGTGGTCTATCACAACGATGGTGGCCTGATGGCCAGAGCATCCAAAGCCGACCCATATGACGAGGCCGGTGAAGGTGAAGACTGGATCTCCATAGACTATTTCCCTATCTGGACTTGCGGCAATTTTGTCTGGATCGCCGACGAAGATGTACGGACAGAGCAGTGTAACAATGGCGCCGAATGGGACCTGGATCCGTGGCTTCAGATCGAGCGTAGCGGCAATACCTTTCATTTCAGGACCGGCACCGACGGCATAACATGGGAAGAAATGACTTGCTCACCCATAACACGGGACGATTTTGATGGTCTGCCTCTGCAGGTCGGGCTTCGCCACGCCACCTATGACCCCGCCACTGGTTATGTAGCGTTCGATGATTTCAGAATTGTGCTTATAAAAAGGTTTAAGGCATACACGCCGGCACCGACTGATGAAGCCATGAACGTGGACCCCAATCAAGACCTTACCTGGAGCCCGGGTGTCAATGCGGAGTTTCACGATGTATATTTCGGCGGCAGTTTTGACGACGTGAACAATGCCGATACTTCAACGACCGATATTTATAAAGGCCGCCAGAGCGAAACCAGTTATGAACTTGGGACCCTGACGTTGGGCGAGACCTACTACTGGCGT
>CAZMWN010000107.1:0-10767 GCA_964569935.1 uncultured Pirellulales bacterium | reverse complement strand
TTCTTTCGATCCAATCTTCAGCACCCGTAGGATAGCCGTCAACCTTGATTTGTGAATCCTGGGCCGACTGGGTTTCGCTGAAATCCGCCCCGGCAAAATCTGTAAGGTCGGCTGTCACGCTGCCTCCCTGCGTCAACTGGCTAATGGCTGGAACATCAAGTGCCGTTGGGCCCGTGCCGGCATCATAAGCCAGGGTAAGATCCATCTGGCTTGCACCGTTAGTATGGTCTGTGAGGATTATTTTACCATTTTCCAAGGTTGCAGTCGCGGTACCGCCGAAGGCGTCATTAATCTCTTCAACAAGATGAAAAAGTTTAGTATTACTGTTAACATCCATGTAGATATCAACGGCGGTGCCGTCGTGCTGATGGCCTGTGATGTGTATACGTTCATCGCCGGCCAAAGAGCCTCCATTGTAATCAAACTGATCCAGGTCAACGATTTTCGTGCTCAGAGTAGCGTCGTCACCGCTTATTTCAAACTCACTGTCTGCCTGCCAAACTTCCGTATTGCTTGCATTAATTGAGATTGCGTAATCCGTGCCGGCATCGTTACCATTAAGCACTAAATGATAAGCATCGTTGTAGTACAATAAGCTTGCTGTCATGCCCGGATTATTCGCATCGTTATTGATTAAACCAACCAATTCCTCAAGTGTCGTGGTTGCCGTAGTAGTTATTGTTGTTTCCTGATTATTGTATGAGTAGATAAAAGTTCCTTCTCCTACATAATCTTCGGCGTATTCCAGACCGGTTGTGTGAACCCAGCGTTCGGCGTTAGCCAACTGGTTGATTATAATTGTGTGATTACCCTCAAATGCATTGTAGGATGCTTCTGCAGTTAATATATCGGTGTCGCTTGAAGCAGTTGAAAATGCTCGAAGCTCATTTGCGTCTGAAAGAGCTCGAACGGAGCTTTGTAAATTGCTTAACTTTGTTTCTAAAGTGCTCAGATCGCCTTTTCTTTCATCCCACATATCCTTGCGTTCTTCATAAACATTGAGGTTACGCCGTTCGATAGCCATCATTTGGGCTATAAGCTCAGCGGTATCAATACCTGTTAACAGCCCTGGAAAACGTATAGTTGACATCTTTTTTACCTTTATAAAAATTTGCTGGCTAATAGTCAGCACGTTAATATTCTGTTTTTGTAATCTATTATCGTTCGAGAATACGAACTCCTTAAGTTTTTTATCATAGCATCAACGGTTAAATTATCTCCACAAGATGAATATCAAATGTCAAATCTTTTCCTGCTAATGGATGATTAGCATCCAGAGTAACAGTCGATTCAGAAACATCTTTGACTTTAACGCTAATAACACTACCATCTCTTCGATGGTCCTGCAGTACCTGACCTGCTACTGGTTCCAGTTGCTTTGGGAATTGCTCTCGTTCTATTACCTGTGTCATTTCCTTTCGATATGGGCCGTATGCGTTAGCTGCTTTGATCATAGTAGTTTTATATTCACCAAGACCCATTCCAAGAACAGCTTCGTCAAAGCCCGGCGTTACCTGACCCCGCCCTATCGTAATTTGCAGGGGATCGCTGTTAAAAGTTGTTGCGTAAACCGAACCATCCTGCAACTTACATGTATAATGAACGTTGACAGTGTCACCCAACTTCGCCTGATTTATTGAATCAATTTCCAATAAAAAAGTATTATTGAATTGAAATACATCGCCCCACTTTTCCAGCTCTTCTCTGGGCCAGGCAGAAATGTGTCTTTCATATTCATTGTTGTATATTGCTTCCTGCTGTAAAACTCTTGCAGGTGTTGCTATCATAGCGAACCTGGATTTTTCTTTTATTGAATCTAATAAGAATACTCCGTCCTTCCTGTTTAAATGCTCCAGCATATCACTACAGATAATCATGTCGTAGTGATTCAAAGTTGGTAAGATATCTATTGCGTTACCGATATAAATATTATCATATATTTTACGTTGTAGCTGCGTTATATATTTCTCAAAGATTTCTATTCCATCTATTCTGGTTTCCCAATTGAAATACCTGCCAAGCCTGATATCCGTATATTCTCTTGCAAGAAAACCAAATTTCCCAAATCCGATTCCTATATCCAAAACCGACATGGGATTTTTTTCCATTATTCTGTTACACATCGGAGCTAAAGCAGACGGTCTTGAGCAGGGCATAATATTTTTCCTTTCTGATCTTAAAGGGCAACCTGTTGAACTTTTTGGTCATATTTTTTCCGGCCAAGCTCACACTTGTCTAATAACTCACGAATTTTGTAATTGTTTTTATCCATTTTCATACAGTCGTTTAATTCTGACCATGCTTTCGCGAAAGCTACTCTTATATAGAAAGGTGAAGAGTTCGCGTTCACATGAAATTGAGCCATTGATAAATAGGTTGCGGCAACCAGACATTTGGCATGCAGCTGCCTTCTCTCGGGAGGTATCTTTTCCCACGCTACATCTGGAAAAAGTTCATCGTATGTAAATGTATCGACAAATCGCCCGAGGATTTCAAAAAGACTATCTACTTTTTGTGCAGTAAAATTCCTTGAAAGACTGTCGAATCCCATACGCCGCAGGTACAAAGCACCCTTTAGATGATGTATCTTCATATCCTGTTTTAAAAACCTCCGCATCATGTCATAGTCTTCTCCAACCGGCAGACTTTCGTCAAAAAGACCCAATTTATCAAAAACACTTTTTCGGATACATGTTCTCAAAGGAACAATCGGATAACCGCTGCGGAACATGTCCCTTATCAGCGATTTTCTATCCGGATATTCGAGATATTCGATAACCTTAATCGTTTCGCCGTTTTTGTTGACCAGACAGTCGTCACAATAAATCAGGTCGGCTTCAGGGTATTTCTCGAATTCATGAAGGTGTTCGGTGATGAAATCTTCTGTAATCATATCGTCACTGTCGAGGATAACTATAAATGAACCCTTAGATTGTTTCACAGCCAGGTTCCTAGCGCTGGATGATCCTTCATTTTTCTTGTAGAAATATCTTATTCTGTCATCTTCATAACTATCTATGATTTCTTTTGTGTCATCTGTAGAACCATCGTCGACAATGACAATTTCATAATTAGTATAATTTTGGCTTAAAACACTTTCGATCGCTTCCTTTATATGCTCAGATGCATTATAGGCGGGCATTAAAATTGAAACTAAAGGTTCTGTCTGTCCGGTAGAAGTATTTATGAGTCTATCTTCATACTGCTTACTATCCTGCTTTGAAGAAAAACGTTGGTTGGAAATAATGATGTTTTTTTGCCGAGAATCAACTTCCTTCTCTTCGTTAATCATCTGAACATCATAGGAATTTGTAGGCGATAAATATCGTTTAATGCTCTGAGCTTTTTGCGAATCCCCGGCTAAGAATAGTCTTTTCGCATATTGAGCGGCTTCCTCTGAGAAATTATGAGGGATGAAGCAGAAATTATTAACTATATCTTCCGAAAATTTCAACAACGCCAACGTTATTTCTTCCGGCAATTGAGAATTATTTATATCTTTTATTGTTCTCTGTAAATATGGCATCAAAGATTGTTTTAATTTATCCGGACAATATTGTGTGAGCCACTCAGCCAATCTCTCAAGCAATGCGGTATTGAAATAACACTTGTACATCATGGCATTGATATTAAAAACAACTGCCATTGTTTCCTTAATTGCTTTTGCGGCTCCTTGCGGAGTCACCAGGTCGATCGCAGGAAAAAACTCGCTGAATTTATGTGTGTTTATGAACTCTATGCATGCTCGAGCCGAGTCATAAAAACCGGCCTCAGGGAAACTGCTTGTACCTCGTTTGTCGTGCCAGCGGGTGACAACTGTTTTTTTGTCGATGAAGAAAGCTCTGTAATGTACATTAATTCTGAGCCACATATCAAAATCCTGGCCGTACTTATATTCCTCATTAAAATAGCCGACCTGATCAAATACTTCGCGATGTATAGCAACGCTAATCCCGTTGGCACAGTTTCTATCAAAATAATGCAGGACTTGAAACTCCACGGGTGCAACAAAGTCCCTTGTATCTGATTCCAATACACATTTCGTATTTTTTGCTTCATCGAAAATGAAATAGTTTGTATGGAAAAAGCGTATATCAGGATTGTCTTTGATAGCCTGTAAATGCACCTCTAATTTATCAGGCTCAAACATGTCATCGGAAGATAGCCAGCAAATCCATTCGCCCCGGGCATTTTTTATCCCTTCATTCAATGCAGAAGCAACACCACCATTTGTTTTGTCAATGATGCGAATCCTCGAATCTTTCTCTATATAACTATTAATCACTTCTACAGTCTGGTCGGTTGAACCATCGTTTACTACGATAGCTTCCCAATTATCACAAGTCTGACTTAAAATACTATCCAAAGCTACGGGCAAAAATTCCGCCTGGTTATACGCTGGAACAATAATAGAAAATAATGGCTGTTTTTTCACCGGTATCTGTTTACTTGATTCTTGTGAAGTCTCAACCAGACATTCTCTTGCTGCAGATGTTCGCCTGGTTTGGCCTGTTTTTTCCATTCCATCAGCATGCTGTGCCATTTTTTCAAGTTGCTCGTGGCTTTTGTGTAGAAAAGGTTCTTCCAAAGAATCGCGCGTCGATTGCAGCGATTCTTTGGTTTCTTCCGTTACGTTTGCACTTTGAACCTGCTTGATTGTTTTAACAAGTTGTGATTTGAACAGTGACTTGAGTTCAGCAGGGGCTGAGTTCGTAAGCCACTTATATAAATGATCCACCAGGACTGACGCGCATCCACAACGATTTATCAAAGAATCAGGATTATTGACAATCTTTAGAGTGTCTTCAACTGCTGACGAAGCCTGTTCCATATTCGATAAATCAAGCGTTGGGAAAAATACAGAGAACTCATGGTTATTCAAGAATTCCAGACATACTTTTTTTGAATCACTAACACTACTTTCCGCCGAAATATCAGTTTCCTGCCCTGGAAGCAATCTGCTGATGCATATTCGGTTATTGATGAAATACGAACGGTACAAAGCACTAATTCTCAGCCACATATCCAAATCCTGGCAATATCGAAGCTCTTCATTGAAATTTCCGACTCTGTCAAAAACAGACCTATGTATTACAATGCTATTGCCGTGAATATAATTCTTGAGAAAGAAATTCAGAACTTGAAACTCTTCAGATGGAAGCCGTTTGTATAGATTCGGTAGAACTTTTCTTTTGATACCTGTTTTGCTATCCAAAAGATAGTAATGGCTATGGAAAAACTTTATCTGCGGCTTTTCTTCCATAGTTCTTATATGAACTGCTAATTTGTTTCGATCAAATAAATTATCCGGGGACAGCCAACAAATCCATTCGCCTCTGGTATTTCTGAGCCCTTCATTGAGTGCCGAAGAAATCCCGCCATTCTTTTTGTGGAACAATCTAATCCGCGGTTCCCTTGCTGCGTACCGCTCCATGACCATTGGTGTATCATCAGTTGAGCCATCGTTTACTACAATCGCCTCCCAGTTTCCATAAGTCTGTGCAACCAGACTATCTAAAGCTTCCGGCAAGTATTTCGCTTGATTATACGTGGGTACTAAAACTGATATGAGCGGTTGAACGCGAGAGCTTATTTTTTTGAGTCTATCTTTCAGGGTACCGCATTCCAGTTCCTGCTTTGTTGCCTTAACCAGTTCACTATCAAATTTGCAGTTAAGAATCTTTTCGAATTCTCTGACAAACATCTCATATTGATTTTTTAGCGAGAACCTGGAAGCTGTCTCAAGACCATTTTCAACCAGATTGCTACGTAATTTATGATCTTGAATTACTATCTCGAGCGCTTCTGCTATTCTTTGGGGATTCTGCGGTGGAACCATTAGGCAATTTTGACCGTCATCCACAATACCATCTAAACCCTGATTGTCGACCTGAATAACCGGAACACCACAGGCCATAGCCTCAACCGTAGGTAAACCGAAGCCTTCATACCAGGTAGAGTTAATATAAACATCCGCATCATAATACAGCTCACGCATCTCCTCCGGAGTTAAGCCCCAATACAAAGAGTGAGTGAACCCAAGAATTGAGCTGTCAAAACTATGGTCCGGGGTAACCTTATGTCCACTTGAAATCACTAAATGCAATTTCCACTCAGGATGTTTCCTTGCCAACAGCAACATAGCCTCTTTTACATCTGTAGAACCTTTTAATAGCCGCTTGGGATTTCCAATTGTCAAAACATTTATCCTGTCACTAACATTATGTTTCCACCGAGGCATATAGTTGTTCAGGTCAATCCCGTTTACGATGGTATGTGTTTGTTGACCATACTGTTTGTAGAAGTAGTCCTGGATGTGAGTTGAAACTGCAAGTCGACCGACCGGCAAAGAATGCAGGATTTCAAATATCGGCTTAGGAGCTATTGAAGAATCGAATGTTGGTCCATAATGTTGGAAATCCTCAACAGCCTGACAAAGATGATATATCCGTTTCTCCTTGGTATTACAATGGCGAAGCAGGGCCGGCAACTCCAGGACTGAATAGGCGATTACAACAGGCTCAGCAATTGAAGAGTATCTTTCAACATCATTCTTGATGTGATAAAACCTTGCTTTGATATCGGCCCATGTCGGAGCAATATCATCCGAATAAACCGCTACGTCCACTCCTAAAGAGGACAGCCAGTTAATATAACGATATAGAATCAGTGGGCCTCCGCCTAAGATTGAAGAATTACGAATGGTGAATGCAACACTAATTCTGTCGTTATTTTTGAGTATCTTCTTATATGATTTAACTAATTCGCTCGTTAAATCGTATCCCCTCGACCATAAATTGAAAATGGAATCGGCGGAAACTGTCACCCTTTTATCTGTGTAAGGATCGGTAAACCTGAGATTCTTCAAACTCTCGGAATATGATAATATTCCCTTATCATTAAAAGTTTTTCCGTTTTCGGAAATCCCATTTACATCCAAAATATAGTTACCATCAAACAGTGGGGATACCTTAACTTCGTAAGGTATTATATTCGGAACATTACTGTATTCTTTTTTGAATATGAATTGTTTTGGCGTAGGCTTATATTGAGATAACGATTCGGTCTGTTGTGAAACTCTGTTTATGCCGTCGACAAAAGGTAAAAAAGAAGCATTACAACCATAGCCCATACTATATGCTCTTAAGGCCTCCTTAAAATCGTTGGCTTTTTCCGCCCAGATGCCAAGTTTATAGGCGATTCTCCAGTCGCAACTTTTACGGCTCAATGTTAATGTCTTCCAACCTTCTATCAACGCTTCGTCGAACCTTCCATCTTCAGCCAGAGCTAATGCGTTCCAGTAATGAAGTATCGTTACGGTGGGGTTCTTACTACATACCTGCTGCAGGTCTTGCTTATATGCCGGTGGCATTTGTGAGATTATCTTTTCATACTCCTCAACACTATCCAGATTGTCCGTTTTTTCTGCATTGAAAGCTAAGCTCTTTTGAAAGGCATCGGAGTATTCAGGGTATCTTAAAGAAACAAAAAGTTTAATTGCCTCATTTTGCGTAGCAGGTATTTTTGAAATATCCACGTAAGCTTCGACATTTTCGAGATAGGGATTTGGAAATTGAGATAGATACCGAAAGACACTGTGCGCGAGCTTAAAGGGGGTATCGACTACTTTATTGGTATTATGAAAGTAAAGCTCCTGTGCAAAAAGCGGCGTGTTTTGATTGATAAGCAGATCAGTGCCGTAGTCGAATAAAGCTTTTACAAACTCATCATTATCATAACTATGGTATCGTATATCACGACCATTGATAGAAAAATCAGGTGAAAACGGTACATGGTCTCGCTCTTTTGAAAGCGAGGCAAGACACTCTTTGATGTAATACTTCACTTTATATGTCACAGACCTGTTATTCATTAAGAGGCTAAGGCATTTCTTAAGAATTTTAGTTTGGATATTGGGCGCCAAAGCAGTGAGGCCGTGTTCGAACCATCTCCAGAACTTTTCCTGAATAAGTGGGTGATTAACACATGCCTCGGTGTGAAGCATTCTCCCTACGAAATGTTCAACAAACAAGTCAATATCATCATCAAGAGTAAAGTTGAAATACCGATACATCTCAAGCAGATGGAAATGCTCCAGGTAGTAGTTCACCATTCTGGCCGCATCATAACGGCAGTGAATCATATTTATTGTTGAAGATTGTTCAATATGTACCCTCCGAATAGTGACTTTTTTATCCACCAAATGAAAACGATAACCCCGCGAAGCAATCCTCATCCATAACTCCAGGTCTTGTGAATGCCGATAATTAGGATTAAAATCATTCACCTCACGCATCACGTCCATGCGGATCATCATTGAACAGCCATCAATAAAATCAAATTTAAGCGGCTCGGGGAATTCTGCTCCCAGTATAATTGGTTCGGCAAAAGGTTGAATATCGATCTTATGAGTTTCCTCCTGGAGTAGGTCGAAACTGCCATAAACAAGAGCGTAATCGTCGCCCAGATTTTCGAAAGCTTTTATCAGCACCTCGAGTTTTTCAGGGTAATACAGATCATCAGAGCTAAGCCAGCAAAAGTAGTCACCACCACAATGCTTAAGTCCATCGTTTAATGCATTGGTAATTCCTCCGTTTGCTTTATTGACAGGCTTAATCCTTGAATCTCTCTGAGCATATTCATTCAGAACTTCAATAGTATTGTCCGTAGAACCATCATTGACTACGATAGCTTCCCAGTGGGGATAGGTCTGATCTATCAGGCTATCAAGCGCCTCCCGCAGATATCCGGCTTGATTGTAGCTCGGAATTACCACCGAAACCAAACGTTCTTTACTATCTGAAGCCTGTATATTCGTCTTGGAAACCTTTAATGTGTCGATATCGGCGGGAACAACTCCCAACCTGTTACGAATTACATCCACCTTCTCAACCGGCATAGATGTTTGCAGAATATCTTCGAAAGCCCTTATAAACATTTCAAACTGATTTAAGGTTGAATATCTTCTTGCTGTTATAATACCTTCCGTTCTTAGACAATCTGCTAATTGCTCATCAGTTAGAACCCTTTCGATAGCCTCCGCCATACTTGCCGAATCATTTATTGGGACTACAAGGCAATTCCGGTTATCCTCAATAATAAAATCTAAGCCGTGATTATCCGCCTGAACCACCGGCACACCACAAGCCATCGCTTCAAGTGTTGGTAAGCCGTACCCTTCGTATAGTGAAGGATTCACGGCTAAATCTGCGCTATGATAAAGCTCGCGCATTTGGGCCTGGCTTAAGCCGGGTTTAATAGTTAATTCCAGATTTTTTGCTAAGATATTTTTAACGCGGCCTTTTTCTTTTTGGCCACACGCAATGGTCCACTTAAAACGCAAATCTGGCCTTCTTTTAGCAAGAAGTATTAGAGAATCAGCTAATACAGCCATCCCCTTCACAAAATGCCAGGGACTACCCACGCTAACAATCTCTTTAGTATTCGATTTTTTTCTTAGCTTTGCACCCGGATAAAATACCTGAACCTTTATCCCGTTAGTTATCAACAGGCTTTCTCTGCCGAGTTTTTGTTTGTACCACTCCTGTAGATGTGGTGAGACTGAGATAACTCCCAGAGGTAAGCTTTCTAACAACTCAATCACCGGTTTACGAGCCAACATTGATTTCGAATTCTTCCCATAGTGAAAAGGCTCGTAAATCTGTCTTAAATGATATATTTTCTTACCCTTCGGCGCTGCTTTCAACATCGGCTCGATATGCCACATCGAATAAAGAACAACAACATCCTCCTCAATAGCTGAAAACATTTCAGAATAAGTGGTAAAATTACAGAACTTCGCCTTGACTCTCATCCAGGAAGGATGATGTCCACATGAGTATACGGTGACTTTCACACCCAGATCGGCAAGCCAGTTAATATACCGGAACATTATAATATTTCCGCCGCCAATAATCTGGGGATTGTGACAGGTGAAAGCTATCTTCAGCTCTTTATTTTGAGCCTGTCTCGATTTGTCGCATTCCAACTGAAAGTTGTAACCATTCAATAATGCTTTCTTAATATCGCTCGCGCTGATTTCATATAGGGACTTGCCGTTGAGCAAAGCAGGATTTAACACAGGACTGCCCCCTGAATCCATATCAGGGTAGCTTGACTTTCTTTTTAATATTTTGGATTTAGCGGAATTAGCAGCGTATCCTCCATCAGTAAAGGTCCTTGGATCGACTATAACCAGCTTATCCAGAGGTTCGGTAACGTGTAGCCTCATCCTTGCTACAAATTCATCGCCATCTTCATCTCTGCAATGGAAGACCGGGCTAAAAAATCCATACTCTTCAAGGTGGTGAAGTTCTCCAAGATTTAAGGTGCAATCCCTAAGCTCTACTCTTTTTATCTCCATTTTATCTCTCATATACTTTTCTTGATGGATTTACATATATACCAGAGTATGTCGGTTTTAAATTGCTCCAAATCGATTGCATCTGTTAATACAACAGACTGAAAACCGGCTCTTTTTACAAGAGACAACATTCCATCGGCTGAATATTTTTGACTTCCTGCTATCGAATCTGAAATCGAATCATTCGCAACTCCGTTCGGATGATAAGCAAATTGAAAAAAGTATGAGCCTCCACCGACAAGCATATCATAGACCTGAGCAAGATGCTCAATCCACAAACTTTTCGGTACAGATTGACAGAGAAGAAACGAAAAAGAAGTATCAACATCGGCAATAGGAATTTCCCGCTGATTATTAAGTATATAGGTGACGTTGCCAAACGTTGAGAATTTAGACCTTAGGTA
>CAZMWN010000106.1:0-10899 GCA_964569935.1 uncultured Pirellulales bacterium | reverse complement strand
ACAGGATAAACAAAGATTTAAAAGGAGATTCAAAATGTCCAGAATAAACTTCGTATGTATTATTTTTTTGGTAGTTGTAGTCATTTTCGGTAGTTTCTCAACCGTATTTGCAGTTGAACAGCAACATTCCGTGACAATTGATACGAGCAAAACCGGCGAGCCAATTTCAAAATACATCTACGGTCAGTTCATCGAACATCTTGGACGGTGTATCTATGGCGGCATCTGGGCTCAGATGCTGGAAGACCGCAAGTTCTATTATCCAATCACGCCGGAATACGATCCCTATCGCGGCACACGTAATGTATCCAAAGACAGTCCATATGCCGTCGTTGGCAACTCACCCTGGCAAATCATCGGTCAACCCGATTCGGTCACAATGGTCGAAAAAGATTCCTTTGTCGGTGAGCATACCCCTTTGATTCAGCCCGGCAATGGTATTCGGCAGCTCGATTTGGGACTGGTTAAAAATAAGCAATACGTTGGTTACATTTACCTCAGGGCCCAACAGCAAAGTGCAAATGTCACTTTATCACTAATCTGGGGTGACAACCAGCAGGATCAGGCTTCTGTTCAATTGTCAGCTACAAATCAGTATGCTAAGTATCCATTCAAATTTACCGCCGGCGCTGATACGACAAGTGGCAAGCTGGAAATTAAAGTAGCCGACGGAGCATGTTTTATTGGTACAGTTTCTCTTATGCCGGCGGATAATATCGACGGTATGCGAGCAGACACACTGGCGGTTCTGAAAGAGCTCAACGCCCCATTATATCGCTGGCCCGGCGGAAACTTCGTCAGTGGTTATGATTGGCGCGACGGCATCGGTGACAGGGATAAACGACCTCCACGTACGAATCCGGCATGGACCGGAGTGGAGCACAACGACTTCGGTATTCACGAATTTATTCGCTTTTGCCGTTTACTCAATACTGAGCCGTTAGTAACTGTCAATACCGGTTTTGGAGATGCCTATTCGGCTGCCGCCGAGCTGGAATACTCAAACGGCTCAATCGATACGCTAATGGGAGCTTTACGGGCTAAAAACGGCGACCCGGAACCTTTCAATGTTCGCTACTGGTGTATTGGCAACGAAATGTGGGGTCGCTGGCAGCTCGGTTATATGAGCCTCAATCATTACGTTAGAAAACATAACTGGGTTGTGGACAAAATGCGCGAAGTGGATCCGGATATTGTTCCAATTGCTTCCGGTAATGCCGGAAACTGGAGCAGAGGATTATTGCGGAGCTGCTCTGACCATATCGACCTGATAGCAGAACACTTCTACTGTCAGGAAAGACCCGATCTCGTTAAACATATCGCCTGGATTGCCGAAAATGTCAGGTCAAAGGTTGAATTTCATAAGAAGCTCCGGCAAGAACTTGATACCCTCGAAGGAAAAGATATCAAAATCGCGATGACCGAATGGAATTACTGGTACGGTCCCCACATTTTCGGTGAACTTGGAACCCGGTATTTCCATAAAGATGGTTTGGGCATTGCCAAAGGTCTTCACGAGTATTATCGTAATTCGGATATCATATTCATGGCCAGCTATGCACAGACAGTCAATGTCATCGGCTGTATCAAGGCCAGCAAGACCGCTGCCGCTTTTGAAACAACCGGCCTGGTCTTAAAACTCTATGGGAATAATTTCGGTACCATTCCGATTGAAGTCACAGGCGATACAGAGTCTGTCGATGTAACCGCTGCATGGACCGATGATCGTAAAGCTATAACAATCGGCATAGTTAATCCTACCGAGCAGGAACAAAAAGTCACAATGGACCTTAAAGGCGCACAATTAGCCGGCACTGGAAAGCTCGGGCTGATTGCGAACTCAGATCCCCAGGCTTACAACGATCCGGACCAGGGTTCTAATGTGGTGATTGAAGAAAAGCAGCTTTCAAATGTCACTGATACGTTGACTGTGCCGGCGTTAAGCGCCAGCCTTTACACATTGCCTGTTCGGTAAATAGAAAAACGTCAAATGCGTTTTACACGATTCGAAGAAGGAAGCGGCTATTGCGGCAAATGCCTTAAACAAGTGCCGGTATATAGGGCGAGAGTCAAACACATACCGCATCTAATTTTAACCTTGTGTACCATCGGTGCTTGGGTGTTTTTGGGGATTCGAGATACTCGAAAAGAACATCACTGGAAGTGTATGGATTGCGGCGCAACAGTGTATAAGATAATGAGTTAGCAATAAAAAAAGAAGTTGGAACAAGGATTCGTATATATGGAATGCAAAAAACAGCAAAATCTGCAGAACTGTAATTGTACATATCCCGGCTGCAGTAAAAAGGGTGTATGTTGTGAATGTATAAGCTACCATCTGGCCATGAAGGAACTGCCGGCCTGCTGCTTCCCGGATGATGTCGAGAAAACCTACGACCGCAGCTTCCGCGCCTTCGCAAAAGCCTGGAATCTGTAAAATATCTCAACTCCATGAAAATGTGAGGATAAAAACCGAGCCCCCATTTTTGCCTTCTTCGACAGAAGACACGGGGGCCCGGTCTTCAAAAAAAAATATTATGTGTCAAAATTATTCCGGTAGATTCTCAGGCGCCACGTCCCTGACACTTAAATCGCCATAGATGACGCGGTATGTTTCCGTGCCTGCAGGTTTGTACCAGAAAATGGGCGTTGATGCATCGCCAAACTGTACGTTTTCTCCGGCATAACGCCAGTTACTATCAGCGGGCAACTGTGTCACAAACATTATACCTCGATACATCTGCATCGCCTCATCGCGTTGCTGCTGTTCCGATGTTTCACCTTCGCCAAATTTACCTTGCTTTATCATCTCGGCAGTAACCTTTGGTATTTCTAAAGGATTGAATGTCGGTGGGAACGTGGCATCTTTTGTCCACGTAGACCACATATGTAAATATTCTATCAGGTCCTGTTCGGTTATAGTAGAAACATCTGCCTTAACTTCCAGCCGTGTGAAGTCCGCCGGCGGCGCCAGGCTAAATAGCGAATCATCAAGCTCAACATTGAACTGAAAATCGGTCATGATTGTGTTCATACCCGGAGCGTTCGGGTACTCTATTTCCACACGTACAAGCTGATCCGTTAGCGGGTCAACCCAGACAGTATTGATCATATCGGCCTTAGTGACACGGAAACCCTGAAGTACTCTGCCGTCTATTTCTTTCTCTCCGAGCACCTCATCAGCCTGATAAGGAAGCGTTCTGAGTTTTTCAACGACCATGAAAGAATTTTTGGCCGGATCGTGCTGAAGGTTGGATGCCTCGAAGTCGATAAACTGTCTTTCCGGCGGCCAGATGGAAATACCCCTGTTTTGTGACCAGTCAATTATGTTTATGTAACCGTCTACGGTTGTTGTTCGCATATATCCCGGTTCTTTAAATGCCATCTCCAGCCGCAGAGTCGGCATACTTTCAACAGGCGTGTGAGTCAAAATGCTGTAAGTCATCGTGCGGGCGTTTGCCAGTTGTTCAACAATACCAGCATATACTACATTTGCTCCATTACCTCCAAACTGACTTACACCTGCATAAATAACAAAAATTATCACTATTGCAGCGGCTAATTTTATGATTGGATTTTTCATAATAGTTCTCCACATATAAGGCTTATTTGTGCCTTGTTGTTGTTTTTCAATTCGGTCCATCGCCTGCATTACATTGCCAAGAACTCTGTTATGCATTTCGGCGTTTGTTTCATAGCGTAATTGCTTAACCTGCTTCTTTATGTTTTCTGCTGGTCTCATTTTTTTACCTCACCATTCATGGCCGACCGCAGTTTCTCCAAACCATATCGGTACCGACTTTGAATTGTTTTTACTGAAACATTATTTAATTTGGCTATTTGTCTAAATCTCATCTCGCCATGCAGGCGAAGTACAATTGTCTCTCGCTGCTGATACGGAAGCTCAGTTAACGCGTGACTCAATTTGTTTAGTTCCTCACTGCATACTGCCAATTGAACGGGACCTCTTGTAATTGATGTCGGTCGCTGCGACTGATTTTCTGCAGCAGCCCGTCGGCGTTTACCTTTTCTTATATAATCTCGCGAACGGTTAGCGACACAAGTTGCCAAATAGCCTTTCAAACTTCCTGTCAGACGAAATTTTTCTATGGACTCAACGAATGATATAAAAACATCCTGAACAACGTCTTCCGCATCATCCTTATCATCCAATAGATTGGCTGCTAACGTTAGCAAACTACCGGCATATTTTTCATAGATAAGACGAAAAGCGTCCCTGTTGCCGCACCTGAACTTCCAAAGTAGTATTCTATCTTCTAACATCCGAGACTCACTTGTCTGACTTTAAAACAATCGATTGTTACCAATATAACGACAGAGGTATACATTTTGCTCTAAATAAAACTACTTTTTTTGCATTTTTCAGAAATGTTATATTCTCTTCGCCCAGAACATAAACGACAAAGCCGAGCAGATGTGCCCGGCTTTCTCGATACGTTTAGTGCCATCGAGGAAGCACCAAACGCTCTGAAAGAGTGAATATGTGTAGAAGATTTTGTGTAGTTCTATCGTTTATCGACTTTGACGGAGCCTTCATCAGTTCGAAGGTTAACACTACGACTGCCGCCGGAAGTGCTGACTTTTGTTTTCCATTCAGCTCCTTCATCCTTCTTTTTTACCGTAGATGAACTATCTGTTGGAAGCATCTCGCTTGGAACCGAAAGCTGGATTTTTCCTTCATCAACTTGCACGTTGATAGTGCAGTCCTTGGGCACCTCGTCTGCATAATTCACTTCAACTTTGCCTTCTTCAAGCTTAAAGTCGAGATTACCGCTCACATTGTTACAATCGATTTTTCCGCTCTCCATATTTACCCGGCATTTAGTAAACTTGCCCCCCTTGATTATTACACTGCTCTCTTCGCTACGCACGTTGAAAGTATGTTTCTCAGATACATCTTCGACATAGCTTACTGCAACACTGCCGTCCTCAAGCCGAAAGTCAAAATTGCCCCTGACGTCATTGCACTGGATTTTCCCATCCTCCATCCTTATATGACAGTTATTGAAACTGCTGTTCTTGATATTAACATCTCCATCTTCGATTCCAAGCTTCATATCTGCATTGACATTTTCGCACAAGACATTGCCATCTTCGTTTCTAATCATGATCTTTCCAGCCAGGTTCTTAATCTGAATGTCACCGTCTTCATTATTAAGTGTTAAGTTCGTATTGCTGGGAACGGTAATCTGCAAATCAACCTTAAACGAATGGTTAGAGGGTGTTTTTTTAGGATTAGTAACCTTTACCGAAAGTCCCTTACTGGTTGGTATCATCTCTATATTAACTTTCTTGGATAATTCCTTTGCCGCTTCCGCTGTGGGGGCCTTTATTGTGAATGTAGAATCGACCTGGCATGTTTTGGTATCTGAACCTATTACAGTGACAGAACCGTCTTCGTTGGTAATATCCAACACAGATCCCGGCAAGAACAGTGCTTTCATCATCTCGATACGCTCGATTACGTGATGGTCTCCTTCTTCTTTTTCTTCGATTGATTTAACATTCCTTATATACTCAGATAATTTTACGGTCGATGATAATTGCGCCATGTTGGATTTTATGGCACTATTTTGTGTGTGCTTTTCTATTGAAACTGGTTGTTCAGGACGACCATCGAAGGATTTTTGAGATTGTTTTCTTATATGAATCTTCCCCACCTCAGTTATCAAGCGAATATTCTTTTCGCCTGATCCAATGGTCCCCTTGGCTGTTCTTGCAACAATATCTTTTTTATTGATTTCCAGAGGAAAATCACTCTTGATGGAACCAACTTTTGTTATCGCCTGTAGTTTCGCAGAGAGATCCTTGTGTGCGACAAATTCTATATTGCCGACTTTTGTTATTAACTGAAGGTCTCCGATGATATTCATAGCTTTGATTGAGCCGACATCGGCGACAGCCTTGATCTGCCCTTTGAGATCGGTAATTTCAATAGATCCCACATCCGTTGAGACATCAAGTGTCACGCTGGACGGCACTGAGATGTGTAAATCTACATTGAGATTATTCCAGTTATCATCGTCTTTTTTGACCGGTTTAAGATAAAATTTTTCTTTCGAAGATTGATTGTTCATCGCAACTTGTTCGGCCATTTCCTGTGCCTTTTCGGCGGTCTCGGCGGTCGCCCGAATCACGGCCTTGACGGTACAGTTTCTATCTTTACTGGGATTCAGGACGATTTTGCCGACTCTGTTTTGTACGACGAAGGGAGTGCCCGCTTCAATCTTCGTGATGAACTCCATCTCTCTCGTTGCGACAAACTTGCTGTCCTCGTCTTTTTTGACATTAATCTCCGGTTGTACCGGCTGCCTTATGCGCGGCGGCGTGACAACCGGTGCGGTGACACTGACAGGAACTTCTATTGCTCGACTGCTAACCTTCGGGACAACAACGACAGAGGGAGCATTTTTCGGAGTCACGACCACGGTCGGCTCAGGTCCATCAGAGTCAATAACATCCGCGGATACATCAGCATCCGCGGATACGTCAGCATCAGTGGGCATTTGTGGCATCGGTGGCATTGATGGCATTTGAGGCATTTGAGGCATTTCTGGCATCGGTGGCATGACAGGAACCTGGTGAGTCACCGGTACCGGCATTTGATGTTCGTGTTCAGCATCTTCATGCATCTCTGCCTGTTCTCCTGTCCATTTTTGCATCTGCTTATGCCACTTCTGCATTTCCTGACTCTGCCGCCATTGTTCGAGTTCCTTTGTCCACTTTTTAATATCCTTTTGCCATTCCTTGAATGATTCGCTATCGGTCCATTCCTTGGCCCATTTGTTTGCTCCCTCATTAATCTTCGCCTGGACTTCGGGACTATTAATCCACGCATTGTATTCCTGTGCCCACTGTTTCCATTGTTTCGCATCGGCAGAAGCCTTTGCAGCCTTATCTTTTTCCTTTTCTGCTTTATTTTTAGCCTGCATCGCCTGATCCTTGGCTTTGCTCGCTGCTTTTTGTGCTTTAGCTACTGCCTGTAGCCGTTTCTGGAGTTTTTGTTTCGTAAGTTCAAGTTTTTCAAGCTGAGCTTGAAGGGCCTGCATCTTTTGTAATAATTCCTCTTTGCCCTCAAGTTGTTTGAGCCCAACCTCAACGGCTTTCAGGTCCTCTAACAATTTTTCCTGGTCCTCCATCAATTCCACTTCAGTTTCAATATCTTCGCTGTCCCGAATCGACTCTTCCTCGCTGTATTCAGTGCCGACAAAATAATCTTCATTAGAAGGAATCTCCCGCCCCACAGCCATAGGCAGAACGAAAGCAGTCATTAGAGTAATAATTGCGATAACGGTTAGATTTTTCATTTTTTGGTACCTCCAGGTTTTCTTTTCCAACCAGCTGAGCCGAACCAGCAGCCTGTTCGTATCTTCGAACAATCCAAGCAGACCCAGACTGGGCTCGATCGGCTTGGTTAGAAATCGGCGGGCAATATCTATTAATGTTTCCCGATATTCACGAGTTTTGTTTTTTAGGATGCGCGCAACAGTCGCATCACAACATAGTTCCCTCAGATGAATCAATTGTCTGCGAGCCAGCCACAAAAGCGGATTGAACCAATAGACAATCTGCAGCATTAAATAGAGGCTGTGCACAATCGGATCGCCTCGTTTGATATGGGCCAGCTCATGGAGAAGCATATGCCTGGCGTCCTTACGTGAAAGCTTGCTCAAGTAACCTTTCGGCATCAGCAGCACAGGTCTAAAGATCCCAAAAACGGCGGGACAAACGACCTTCTTGGTGACAACAATGCGTGGAACGCGGCTAAGCTTCAATTGCTGTGTACATTGTGAGAGCATAAGATGAAACGACTGAGGCATCGAATAAGCATGTCCGTTTCGAGATGGACATGCTCGGAGACGGTATAATCTGGAGATGAGCCAGAATCCGAGTGCTGTCATTCCAAAAAGCCAGATCACAAAAGCGTAACTCTGCCAAACAAATCTTACAGCCGGCGATTCCGGCATCACGGCGGCAGATGTTTCAAAGTCAGGCTCCGATAGCTGCATTTCAAATGTTGCCTGTGGTTGTGAGACCATAGCATGAGCCGTTACAGTAGATTCGGACGCAACGATAAATGGAGAGTATTCAGTGATTGTAGAAGGTTTGTTTATATTTCGGCTAATAATCTGATCAAACTGAGGCTGCAATCTTTCTGTGAGACTGCCCGGCATAGAGATGCTGGGGGGTAGTATCAGCTTGAGCAGTACAAGAAGCCAGATAGCATAACGTAACTGTGGCCAGGCCCATCTTTTTATAACAGCATCTATACAGGCGACCAGAATAATCAGCAAACCGACCTGCCAAAACATAGCAGCCATCCAACTCCACCATGATAGTGAAATATTGTTAATTGCATTGATCATTTTTATTCTCCCTTAATCTTTATTTTTTTCCTGGAGAACTTTAAGTATTTCTCGCCTTTGTTTCTTACTGAGCTTTTGCTCCTCGATTAAAAAATGCACAAGCGGTCCTGTCGCTCCGTTGAAGGCCTGATCCAGCAGTGACTTGAAAGCGCTCGACCTGGCCTTTCGTTGTGAGATCAGCGGCTTGTAAAAACTCGTGTTGCCGTTCTTTTGTTCGGAGACAACATTTTTATCAACAAGCCGGCTGAGCATTGTCTTGATTGTTGTGTAGGCCCAACTGATACGCGAGGGCAGGCGTTGCATCAGTTCTCTCGCTGTCGCGGGATTTTCTTGCCACAAGGCGTTCATGATTTGCCATTCTGCTTTTGTCAGTTTCATACCTAATACTCCTTCTACAATCGTAGAAGACATTTTACTACATTTGTAGAAGGCGCCAATAAAAAAATGATGTTTTTGTAAAATAATTTAAAATATGTGGAATTTTAGCCTGAAAACGCATAAAAAAAGCCGAACAAAATGTCCGGCTTTTTTATGGATACTACAATTGTTGTAGTTACTTAGGCAGATTTTCCGGAGTGACATCCTTGACGCTAAGGTCGCCGTAGATAACGCGATAGCTCGCCGAGCCTTGCGGCTGATACCAGAATACCACCTTGCTCGCATCGCCGAGTTTTACTCCTCCGCCCATATATCGCCAGTTGCCCTGAGTTTCCAGAGTCTGATGAAACAGCGTACCTTTCACAAAACTCATACCCATCTCCGTCGCCTGCTCATCCGAAAGATTCGTCTCGCCGAGTTTTTCTCTGAGCACGGGAAACGCTTTCATTGCATTTTCGGAGCCGAGATTTTCCGGGAAAATGCCGTCATATATAACCTCGGCCCAGACCCGCAGACACTCGATGAAATCCTGCTCATTGATGTTTGAAAAATCTACTTCAGATTCTTGATACGTATAACCTGCCGGTATCTCCATGCTTATTAGTGACTCATCAATCGGAACATCGAACTCGAGGTTTTTCAAAATCGCGAACATCTGTCCCTTAGTCAGCTCAATCCGGACTGGAATCGCTGTTTTAGGGTCGGCCCATATCTTTACCGACTCGTTTGGTCCGCCGGCTTCGAATACGATGGTTTTTTGCCCGTCGATTGTTTGTTCGCCCAGTTCATGGCAATTGTCTTTGAGGTTCGTGATAACCTCTCTGAGGAACTTGACGTAATTATGATATCTTTCGCCGACCGGCCCCTTTATATCGACATAAGACGCCGTTTTACTCTGTTCAAACAAAACGAGCACTTTCGAACTATCTGTATCGATCACATGAGTCATGCCCGGCGAGTTCGACATGGTCCTTCTGATGCGCGAACCAACAATGATTAAGTGCATATACGGATTGTTTTCGTCGTCGCCGATAATCATATCACAGATAATGGTCCTCGCGTTCAGGATTGGCTCGATAACCTGCGCCCAGGTTACAGAGCCACCGAACGGATTTAATAATATTACCGCCGCAATAATTATAATCGCCGCTGCGGCTATTTTTACAAATGGACTTTTCATTATTATATTCCTTATATTCGACTGCGAAGCAGCCGGTTCTTTTTGTTTTGATTCGGCCAGAGCTTTGGAAATCTTATCATGGACTCTTTCATCCAAATCGGCACTGGCATTTAATTTCAATTTTTTAATCAACTGGTTTATGTTATCTGCCGGTCTCATTTCTGCACCTCACCATTTAACATTGACCGCAGTTTATCCATTGCATACCTATACCTGCCCTGAACAGTATTGATTGAAATATTTTGCTGCCTGGCTATTGTCCGAAATTTCATCCCACTGTACGAATGAAGGATTAAAACTTCCCGCTGCTCATAAGGTAGCTGCTCCAGGGCCAGGCTCAATTGATACAATTCTTCGCCGAATATCGCTTGATGTTCCGGACTATTCGAAACCGCTGCAGTCGGATTCGTGTCCTTGATGGTCGTATTATCACGTCTTTTATTTGCCTTGATTCTGTTGCGTGCATTGTTCGCAACGCACGTTGCCAGATAACCTTTCAAACTGCCGGTCAGCCGAAATTTCCGGGCCGACTCAATAAAAGATACAAAAACATCATGAACAACATCTTCTGCGGAATTTACATCAGTTAACAGGGCGGCCGCCAGGGTGACTAAATCGTCTTTGTACTTTTCATAAATGCCCCGCAGGGCCTCGCGGTTGCCGCGATTGAACTTCCATATTAGCAGCTTATCTTCCAGCATTAAAGGTTACCTTACTGAATTCAGTCCTTGGGTCTCCTTAAGGAGGACAATCGATTATCACCTATATAACAACTAAGCGAGGTGTTTTAGTATAAAGAAAAATAGAACTTTTTGCCATTTCCACATTGCTTCCCATAAGCGCATAAAAAAAGCCGAGCCTAAAAGCCCGGCCTTTTTATAAAAATTACAATTTTAACATTTACTTAGGCAAATTGTTGGGAGCGACGTCTTTAACACTGAGATCGCCGTAGAT
>CAZMWN010000105.1:0-10931 GCA_964569935.1 uncultured Pirellulales bacterium | reverse complement strand
CGCAGTTCACATAGGGACCAACGGTACCGGTTGCAGTAGGCAGCAAGTCAATCGCTATGTCGTCAACTCCAGGCACGAATATTGCATCGTTACCACTTCCAATAATTTCAACAGTGCCGTCCAAACCGTTACCGGAACTATCTAATACGTCACCGTCTAGAGCATAGAATGCAACCAAACCATATGTACCCGGATCAGTCGGAACAATCGGTAGCATATATTCGATAGCGTTGAGTAACATCTGCTCACCTGCAGCGGTAAGGTTCCATCCGCCCTGCGGGAAGAGTTCCGCAGAGAGCGAAGCATTTTCCGTACCTGCGCAGAAAAGCAGACGAGGACCGGCCTGAACTACATCAGCGCCCTCGTAAGCCACTATACCGGCAGGCCATTCGGCTATCACGGTCTCATCGCTGAAACTCTGGCCGATTAGAACACCGTTACCGACATCGGTACCGCCGATGACACAGTTACCCTGATATCCATCGGCAAAGCCTTCAACGAAGACCACTTCCACTAAGCCGTCCTCAAGAGTCACACCATCGAAGATGGGATGATCCGGTAACTCAGTCAGCAAGTAAGTATCCAGAGTTCTGTTGACTGTTGTCGAGAGAACCCATTGCAGACGAGAGCTGCGTACATGCCATGCACTTAATGAGATCATCGGTGATGTTACCGAAGCCCATGCAGCGACTTCATTAGCATCACTGGCGTATCCACCACTGCTGGCGGTACGGCTGATGATGACCAAATCTGCGGCGTTTAGTTCACCGACGTAGTCGTTGGCATCGTTCGGATCCTTGTCGTCGCCGAGCGTCAGATAGCGGTCCGGACGGAGATCCAGGTTATATCCTCTGGCTATAAGCCAGTCGATCCACTGCTGGTCGTCCTGAACGCCATCCTCGTCACGGTCAACCGTTTCGGTAACCCAGGCGATTGTCGGACCTGCCGGTGGGAGTGAAAGCGTATATTCAATCGCGTTGCGGAACATCATTTCTCCGGCATCGGAGAGGTTCCATGCGCCTTGGGGGAGCAGGTTAGCAGTGGTGGAGGCGTTCTCCGTACCCGCACAGAAGAGCATACGATTACCGGCCTGAACTACACCGGCACCATCATAAGCCTCTTTGCCAGCCGGCCATTCGGCGATCATAGTCTCATCGCTGAAGCTCTGGCCAATAAGTGTGCCGTTGCCGACATCGGTTCCGCCGATAACACAGTTACCCTGATACCCATCGGCAAAGCCTTCGGTGAACACCACTTCAACTAAGCCATCTTCAAGAGTTACGCCATCGAAGACGGGGTGGTCTGGTAACTCAGTCAGCAAATAGGTATCCAGTGTTCTGTTGACTGTTGTTGAGAGAACCCATTTGAGACGATTGCTACGTACGTGCCATGCGCTTATTGAGAGGATCGGTGTGGTCACCGAAGCCCAGGCTGCCACTTCATTGTCATCATTAGCGTATCCACCGCTGCTGGCGGTACGGCTGATGATGACCAGATCAGCGGTATTGAGTTCGCCGACGTAGTCATTGGCATCGTTAGGATCTTTGTCGTCACCGAGCGTCAGATAGCGGTCCGGTTGAAGATTCAGGTCGTAACCTTCGGCCACGAGCCAGTCGGTCCACACCTGGTCGTCCTGGACGCCGTCTTCGTCACGGTCAACCGTTTCGGTAACCCAGGCGATGTCTACACCTAATGTCATTTCGCCATTGAGGATAATTCCACCGCCAGGATACGTGCTTGACCACATTTTCACGAACTTACTGCCTTTTGACGGTGCAAGCAGGAATGTAACGACTCCGTCCGTATCGCTGTTGATGAAATCGTCCAGTTCCTGACATGCCCCGATTGATTTCCTTTCATCTCTGTTAGGTGCAGTAAAGCTGAACAGCTTATCGGTTAAGTCGTCCATATCCAGTTTGACCGGGTACGCAAATACCTGGTCATTAACAACACCAGGAGCATTATTCCATTTGAGTCCCCCGCTGATGTTATCCTGGTCCTCAACTACTCCGTAAACGTCCACATTGCCCGGTATAAAACCTAAGATACTAAGGCTCATGTTTCTGTATCTCTGTTTGTCGTTGTTTTTCAGGCCTGAGATGTCGTAGCTAATTAATGTAACA
Source organism: uncultured Pirellulales bacterium (assembly GCA_964569935.1). GTDB lineage: Bacteria > Planctomycetota > Phycisphaerae > Sedimentisphaerales > Anaerobacaceae > JAFGPS01. The sequence goes on along the minus strand of CAZMWN010000105.1, from coordinate 8,808 downwards.
CGTCGCCCTTGTGTAATACCGTCAATATGGTCGCTGACTTGAAGTAAGTACGTTGTATAGCTTTGATCGGGAAATACGTTCCCATCTTCACTGACAACTGTCTCGACCGCAGGATTTACACTCACTGGTATCGGGGTTGCCTGAGCATTAATCCCTATGCCCAGTACAAATACAAAAGATACTAAATAAATCAATTTCTTGAACATAATACTCCTCCTGTAATTAATAGTGATAACAAGAACGACCGATAATATTTTTTACCTTCCCAACATCATAACATATATCTGCCCAGGATAATGTTCTTGATTGACATGACATCCATTTCTTAAACAACTCCTTGATTAATGAAAGGTAAAACATTAGCCCGGAGCTTACTGCTCCGGTGGTCCCGTTCTTCCATATTTTTTTGCGTTTTTAGAGAAATCCCTGGTACTATTTAATAAAATGTAGCCAAAACTGGAGTAAATTGGCCCAAATAAGATCAAAAACTCATGGTGTCCGCCTAAACAAATGGCTCCTCCAGAAAACCTATTTATACCAAGTTACCATGATTGCCGTCAAGGAAAATCCCCCAATTTTTGAGGATTTCTTATGTGTTTTTGTGTTATTGTGTATAAAACCAGTTTTTTAGGGAATCCCGTTTAACCTGTCGAAATCCACAGATTCTCATGAATTGGTACCTTAGAGAGGACTAAAATACGCAAAAAATATAGCGGTTTTACCGTAGAAATTATGTTGTTTTATTACCATTGGTGCTAATTGAATTCCTGAATGCTGTCGTCTACTTTCATTTGCTCATATGGTTGTTAATTTCTATGATATATGGTAAGAGGCATTCCATACGTGAATTCATTTTTTAAAATAACAACGAAATGCTATTTGTTAAGACAACTTCTACATTTAGCAGTGTTTAGAACCAGGTTAGCTGACGGTATTCTCTGTACTTTTGAATGATTAAATGTCACCTCTGCAAAGCTTTTGAATATCCCTTGCTACAATCTCTGCAATGATTTGTTCCTGCTGTGACAATATTGATTGTGGTTTGATGTTATGGTCCGTTGATCGGATATCTTGTTTGTGATTGATGGCTTTACTTATTCTACCGGGTCCTTTTCTTTTTATCGCAGCGGTTTTACGTTGCTCGGACATTATATTGTCAGCCAGGTCAAATTTGGGTATTTCACCCGCTTTCTGCACTGTATCCATAGGATTGGATTTAGCAAGATGTTTTTGCTGTTGGCGATTTTTTTCAGTATATGGCGGTAGCATATCTTCTGCACGAAGTATATCGGTATCATTTTGTTTGCTCATCCCCTTATCTCCTTGTCATTATCTACTGTGTACAGGTCCCATGGAAAGTTGTGTATAATGACCTATGTTAAGCTCCTCTATTAAAGAATGAATATCATCGATGGTGACAGCTTTAATCGAATTTATGTCGTCTTCAATAGTACGATACTTTTCCAGATATATCCAGTTGGAACCGAGGTTACTGAGCCGACCCATCGGCAGCTCGTTTGTAATAACCAATGCGCTCAGCACTTTGTTTTTTGCTTTTGTAAGTTCATCTTCGGTAATGCCGTTTTTGTGTAGACTGTTAAAAATGCCGTTGATAGTATCGAGCACTTTCGTTAGATTCTCACTACTGCAGCGAATGTAACTACAAATTACTCCGGTACCGTCCATTTTCCCAAATTGCATTGATGCGGTTTCAGCTAATGCTTTATCCACTAATTCCCAGAAAAATCGTGAACCTACGTCATCGCCCACAATCGTTCCTAAAAGTGAGGCGGTAAACCTCTGAGGATCCTGAGCGGACACGCCGGAACTCATCAGACATATATGCTCACGTGCCAGATTTTCTTTTTCAATTCTCTGCTTCTTTTTGCTGCCATCAAAGTGCTCCAGCTCTCTTGTTGCTGATTGTTCTTTCCACTTATTGCAGTATTTTGCGGCGATAGAACAGACTTGCTCCCAATCAAAATTGCCCGTACAAGCCAATACCATATTGTTCGGAGCGTAGCGGCTGGTAAAATAACCCCGCATTTGCTCGGCAATCAGATTGTCGATACTTTCTTCGCTTCCAAGAACACTGTTCCCGCAGGAGTGCCCATCGAAGTGGAGAGTTCTGCATTTATCGACAACATCAAAGCTCGGCAGGTCCTTATACATCGCAATTTCTTCTTTGATTACATTCTTCTCAATGTTGAAATCTTCATCACGCAAAGCCGGTCTCATTAATTCCGCCCAGAGACTGGTTACTTCAGATAAATACTCCGGAAGAACGGCGGCATAAAATACGGTATTTTCCTCGCTCGTAAAGGCGTTAAATTGTGCTCCTGTTCTATCGAAGGCCTGATTGACTTCGAGCGCATTGAGCTTCTCAGTACCTTTGAATAACATATGTTCCAGAAAATGCGATACGCCGTTGATCTGTTTTGTCTCGTCACGAGAACCGGTTTTCACAAAAAAACCAACCGCTGCCGATTTGGCTGAGCTATTAATCTCACCGATTAGAACCAAGCCGTTTGATAATTTATGGTGTTGAAATTCCATATTTTATGATACCGAAAGCATGAATTATGACTAAGCACTTCAAAATTAAGATACGATATATTTTCAACAGTTAATATATTTTTGATATTTTAGCGATATAAGCAATGAACTATATTTGTTAAGAAAACAACTAAACACTTCTAAGCTCATAAATAACATTTGAAGTAATAATTCCGTATTCTATCACTTCCCATGTATTTTTGTAAAGAGTTAGATATATAGCCTGATACGGATTGTTATTTAGAAATGCTTTGACACTTTGGCTTTTTATTGAAACAATGGTGCTTTCCGCCTTAATGAAGGGTATATTTTGGGAATTACGAAAGGATAATATCATGAAAAGTTTTATCTATAGCATGCGTATTCTGAATTGTCTTGCATTATTATCGATTGTTTTTACTTTCAGTTGTCGTAAGAAAAGCAGTCCTCAGGAGCCGGATGTTAATCAGGTTGAGGCTCAAAGCTCTATGCAGATGCCTGCTGCCGGCGTTGCTGCTACTGTCAACGGGGTCGATATTAAAGAAAGTGAAGTTCAGGAATTAATGAAGGTTGGATTAGAGGATATATCCTCCAAAGCATCACAACTGCCTCCCAATTTTCTTGAGCAATACAAGGAGCGGCTCAGAGAACAGATTTTGGAGCAATTAATTGTCAAGAACCTTTTGGCTGAAAAGGTAAAGGAATCTGACATCAAAGTTACCGACGAAGAAATAATCAATCTAATCACGGGAATGGTTTCCTCTCAGCCAGAGCCATTATCTTTTGAAGAATATAAGCAGAAGTTGGTTGAAAACGGACGGAGTTTTGAGGAGGAAAAAGAACGGATTCGAGAGGTACTGGCATATAAGAAAATTTTAGAAGCTCAAATGGCGGGCAAGATCGATGTTACGGAAGATGAAGCCAAGAAATTCTATGATGAAAATCCCAAACAATTCGAAGCAGCTGAACAGATAAGAGCAAGCCATATTCTCATAAAACCTGTGTTCGTTAAAGGCGGCGATCCGAACGAAGCCAAAGCCCAGGCCGATAAAAAGGCTAAGGATCTGCTTCAAAAAATTAAAAATGGAGCCGATTTTGCAGTACTTGCCAAAGCAAGCTCAGCTTGTCCCTCAGCACCAAAGGGCGGCGATCTTGGATTTTTTTCAAAAGGTGATATGACACCTTCTTTTGAGAAGGCTTCTTTCGAATTAAAAGTCGGACAAATTAGCGATATCGTGGAAACTGAATATGGATATCACATAATTAAAGTAACCGACCACAAAGATGCCGGTATCGTATCGTTCGATGAAGCCAAAGACAAAATAGTAGAGCAGCTAAAGCGAAATAAACAGCTTGAACTTACCAATGAATATATAGAATCGCTCAAGGCCGAGGCTAACATTGTGTACGCATCGGGCGACCAGCCGTAGTTTAGGATAAATCGGCCTTAACGAGCGGTTTGAGTTAGAATTAAAAATTTAAAAGCTTACTGGGGTCAAGGTTGGCAGACTCTATGTCTTTAAAATATTTTACCGTGCCGACTTTTAGTTCTTCGGTTGCCTCATCATCGCAGACAATAATGCCCTTGGCGTGTATTTGCAGGGCGCTGATTGTCCACATATGATTCACACTGCCTTCAATGGCATGCCGTAAGGCACGTGCTTTGTTATGGCCGTTGACAATAATCAGCACTTCATCTGCATCCAGAACGGTACCTACGCCTACAGTCAGAGCTGTTTTAGGAACTTTGTTTATGTCACCATCGAAGAACCGGGAGTTGGCCACGATAGTGTCGTAAGTCAGAGTTTTTATGCGTGTTCTTGACGACAATGAAGAACCAGGTTCATTAAACGCTATATGTCCATCGGGGCCTATGCCTCCGACAAAGAGGTTGATGCCGCCTGCTTTTTGAATTTTTTCCTCGTATTCGGCACATTCTGTTTCAAGGTCCGGTGCATTGCCGTTGAGAATATTTACATTTTCCTTTTTAATATCAATGTGGCTGAAAAAGTTGTTCCACATAAATGAATAGTAACTTTCGGGATGCTCTTTCGGAAGGTTGACGTATTCATCCATATTGAAGGTGATAACATTCTTAAACGAAACCACTCCTTCGGCGTTGAGTTTTATTAATCCTTTGTACATACCGAGCGGTGAAGAACCGGTCGGCAGGCCAAGTGCGAAAGGTTTTGACTCATCGGGACCGAAATCATTTATCTTCCTCGCAACGTAATTGGCAGCCCATTGTGATGCCAGTTCATAATTCGGTTCAATTATAACTCTCATAACAGACTCTCCTTTTTTAAAGAACTTTTCATTCGCCCTCATACTCGTTTCCCGTTTTTATTTACATAGCTTTTCCATTCGATTTATAAGCTCGTTGGCGAGTTCTATTTTGCTGGATATGTGTTTTTCGATCTCTGAGACAAAACTATCCTTCTCAAATGTCCCTCTGACCACAGCGAAATCCGAATGTTTTGTCTGCTCGTCGCCATCCAGGCCGAAGCCGATTTGAGCGGTGGCGATAAATTCCTTTTTGGCATCTGCATAAAGTTGATGGTCGAGATCCACGACAGCGGTTTTCCATTTTAATGTGAGCTCAATAACATCCTCCGGTGCAATTTCATCGATTTTTTTACCGAGGCTCCGCTGTAGAACATCCGCCGCCCAGGCCCACTCATACAACGGATAATTATCATAGATCGACTTGAAGACTCCCGCTACTTGCTCCAGCGTTTGTATTGTTCCGTTTTCAATATCACAGAGCATTTTCTGAATAACTTGATCCGGTGCAAACAAACCGGCCAAGTCTATCCATTTGCCTTGTCCCAGTTCGGTTTCCGGCAGCAGTGTGGCCCGGAGTTCTTCAACACTTTCGAAGTTTTTGTTTTCCAGTCGGTTGATTAGACAATTACCCAGAAATTTATGAATACCGGTTTCATAGAGATTAATTCCTCTTTCAAGCGAAGTATTATTAATTTTGACGTTGTGATATGTGAAGAAATCCGATGTCTCACCGGAGGTTGCTTTGAGGTTTTTAAGCAGTTCTCGACCATTGAGCATCTTTTGAATTGTATATGGGCTGAGAAGTTTGAAGTTGATTAAGTCAAGTTTTTCATAACTTTTTCTCCTGTCCCGTTTCGGCCACTTTCGAGCGTCTCGGACAGTTCCGACACTGCGTAGATTTACGCCGGGGGCAAGAACACTTTCGTCTTCGTGCTCAATAAGATACGAGAAGGGCAAATCAGACGTATCTGAGTTTCTGTAATGTCTTCCCATTACAACGGTGAATGCCCCGACTTTTGCCGGCCAGAGCATATATGAATCACTCCCTGTTTTTGAACCACGTTCCACTATTCCCTGATGTACCGGTCCCAATTTATACATATGATTGCTCTGGTTGGTTCCACTGCCGGCGTTGAGGAATGAAAACAATCCTGCGATGAGCAACGTGGATTTGTGGTGTGTCACCGTATAAGGCCCGGCAAAAATTGCACATGCTTCGCCATGGAAGCCACCGCAGTTTGCGAAGAACACGGAGCTCTCTGCTGAATACTGCTTTGCCAGAACCGTGCCCTGGCCTACAAAGCACTTGCCTATTATTGTTCCGTCCGTAATCTTTGAGCCGCTGCAGGCGATGAAGTCTTCTGCAAAGACGGCAGGCCCAATATAAACAGGGTCCTCAGAGCAGCTATTGACAGAACCATTTTCCAGCTTACTGACGCCTTCAATTACACTTGCAGGACCAAATTTGACGTTATTAATAATTCGACAGTTAATAAGTCTCGCACCTTTTCCCACAAGACCCATAGAGCTTGTAACAGAGTGGCAGTAGCCTGCTATCATTTCCTGCAGTTTTTTGATTACTTCCGGCTTATGACGGTAGAACGCTATCACATAAGCTATATGAGCAGAGAGATGGTCATAGATTGGTATTTCTCTTCCGCCGGCTTCGTTGACAACAGCAACTTCAGTGCCGTTTCCGAAGGAGCTTTCGCCTTCCACCGCAAGCAGTTCGATGTTATCAATCACTGCGTCGTCTTCAATGATATAATTGGCGATGTAGTTCTTGACTTGGCTTATATACACGTTATTACCAATTATGCAGTTATGAATCGTTGCGTTGTTAATTCCTGCCGGTTTTTTAACGCTACCGAAAAAAGGCACTTGCTTCTCGAATACACCTAACCTTATCTGCCCGCTGAAGTGTGTCGATTTTACAGTTTTAGCATTAAAACCTTGAACAACCTGGACTTTTGACCAGTCATCACAGCTACATTCCTGGTCGGTTAATTGAGAGATTTGGTCTGTTGATAGCGGATGAAAGTCACCTTGATGCCAAGTGGATTCTGATACCATTTTTCTTATTCCTGTTCTTCAAATGCATCCAATTATAAGTTTACCGAAGCTAATAAAAAACTTTGTTTAGCCTGTGGTATAGCCGCAGGTTCTCGTGTTGAATTTGATTGGAGAAATCTTACATATAATAATCTCATAAAGCAACATATTTGTAACAATCAATCTGTGAGTTATGTTGTTCTTGATTTTTAGGATAATTTGAAGACAGGTAACTGGTGGAAACTATCCTTTTTAGGGGGATAGGGTTGCAATTGTGGGAATTAGCAAAGATAAAATAGAGAATTTTTTAACAAAATTTGGAGTAATCCGTTGGTTAGTGCCGATGTTTACTTTATAAAAGGGATTTTACTTGTAGTAACAAGGCTCTGATCTTTTGTTTATCGGGCGAGAGTCTGAGATTAAAGGATTATAGATGGATTTGCTGCCATCTATTCGGCCTTCGAGTTCAGGGATGGTTGTTATACTGTAAAGTTCGCGCTATCAGGAATGTAACAATGCCAAATCAAGTAAGAGTGGCTAAAGTCTTAGCAATGCTACTGGCTTCAATGACAATTGGGGCCATACTCTTAATGGCCTCCGGGCATAATCCTCCATCCGCCGGTCCTTTTTCTCTTTGGACCTATTGCCGCCTAGACTCTGTTAATGAAGCTATCTGTTCTAAGGCCGTTCAGTCCCCAGACCGTTGGAACCGTATTGAGATTTATTATAGCGGTACAAAATCCGGTAATATAGAGCAATTTGCATCGCTTGAGGGCTTTTCTGATCCTGATTATATCAATTGCCATTTCTGCATATATAACGGATTTGGAGGAATTGATGGCCAGATACAGCCAACAGAAAAATGGCAAAGGCAATGGCCGGCCATACCGGAAAACACCTGGTATGGAGGCGAACAGACTATCCGCATTTGTGTTGTAGCTGATGGTAAAGCTATCGGTCCAACTGATTGCCAGATCAAAAGGATACAAGTCCTGGTAGAAGAACTATGTAGAAAATTCAGCATCATGCCTCAATCCGTCTATTATCCGGGCGATTGGCGTTAAACAAACCGCTGACAATAAGACTCCAATAACCTGCCTTTTGTATGTCTATAAAAAAACCGGAAGTTCATTAAAGCGAATCCGGAAACATAGTAGGGCGGTTACCTGTAGTAATATCAATTCTCTGATTATTTCTTTCGTGAATTTTTTGCCGATTTGACAACACTATATGACTTGCTTTTTTTACACGTTTTTTGGGGCTGATTTCGATAGACGGATTTAGAAATGAAATGCGCAACATTAGACGAGATATCTCTAAGGGCGGCATGATTTTCGTTTATAATCAATAAAACGGCCGCTTTGATATCTGTGTTGACTTTCCTGGTCATTTTTCCCGGCTTCCGTCCTTTTTAAGTTTTGTTTTCCTTCTGCACAATTGAATATTCATATATAAAGACGAACTGGAAAGTCTGATTTATTGCATTGTCGGAGGAAATTCGTAAACAAATAACCAAAACGGCTCTATTGTTAGTTTTTAAGAGATATTAATGATTTAGGAAAATTTTGATTGGTTATTCTGAAATAGGCCTTTTTATCAGACGATGTGCCTTGGGGTATAAGAAGATACCGTTTTCTGTGGATTTATGATTTTTATTCATTTTGCGAAGATTCATTGTTTAATCTGCGTGAAGCAGAACCATAGACCTCGGTAATCCAATAAAGGAACAGGCCGGCGGCAAGAATACCTGTCAGGACGATTATGCTTACGCGTTTGAAAGCCCAGGCGTATGTAACACAACTGTATATCAGAAATCCACAAACGGCGCAGAAAATGAGCGTTGTAACAGGATAACCGGTAACCCTGTAAGGACGTTCAACGTTGGGTTCTTTGAAACGCAATCTTCTATTAATCCCAATGTAATTAATTCTTTTT
>CAZMWN010000104.1:0-10993 GCA_964569935.1 uncultured Pirellulales bacterium | reverse complement strand
AGAGCAGTAGAGTTATTTGCTGCAGTAGTCGATAAGGCGGGCGATTTCGCTGCGAAGGTCCTTTCGATGAACAATCATATCCACAAAGCCGTGCTCCAACATGAACTCAGCAGTCTGAAATCCTTCCGGCAGTTCCACCTTTATAGTCTCTGCAATCGTCCGCGGTCCGGCAAAACCGATAAGCGCCCCCGGCTCAGCTATTAAACAATCGCCCAACATGGCAAAGCTTGCCGTCACTCCGCCGGTCGTTGGGTCGGTAAGAACGGAGATGAAAAGACCGCCGGCCTCGTCAAATTTCGCCAAAGCGGCGGAAGTCTTGGCCATTTGGCCCAATGATACAACGCCTTCATGCATTCTCGCTCCGCCGGAGCAGCAAACTGCAACTAAAGGCAATTTCTCCTCAATAGCCATATCAACCGCCACACAAAGCTTCTCACCGACAACAGAACCCATAGAACCCATCAGGAAGTTCGGTTCCATTACCGCTAAGGATACGGGCCTGCCTTTGATAAAGGCCTTGCCTATCAGCATCGCCTCCTTTGTGCCCGATTTTTTCTCGTCGTCTTTGAGGCGCTCTTTATAGGTGGTCCCTCTGAACTTAAAACCAAGATGGTCTTCGGGCTGTAGGTCACTGAGAATTTGCTGGAACGAATCTTCATCAACCAGATATTTAATTCGCGTTGATGCCTCAATACGGAAGTGATGATTGCATTCCGGACAAACGTTAAGGTTCTTTTCAACGGTGCTCTTATAAAGCATATGTTCGCAGCCCGGGCATCCTATCCATAAACCTTCGGGCATTTCTTTACGGGGTTTTAGCGAAAAACCATTCCACTTTGATTTGGTTTGTTTAGCCATAGTAACCAATAATGAGCCCCCGCTCTTGTCTTCGACAAGAAGACGCGGGGGGTCTTCAAATCAATAATAATTAACTTAGCTTGGCATTCTACCAAATGTTCGTTGATTTTGGTAGGAAAATTGTCTTCATCATATGGGTTAGAGTAACTTACCTCATGTGTAAAAGGCTTCTCGAATGGCGTTTATAGCAGCGATACGGTCAGATTTTCCAAATATCGCGTTGCCCGCTACAAGGGTATCGGCACCATAGGACACTACAATCGGCGTAGTTTGGGGATCTATGCCGCCATCGACCTCAATTCGTATATCCGGGCCGACAATTTCTCTTACCTGAGCGATTTTTTTTGCCGCTTCCGGCAGAAATTTCTGCCCGCCAAAGCCTGGATGAACCGTCATAACCAGGACCATATCGCAAAGTGGTGCAACATCCCGGATGGACTCTACCGGTGTTTCCGGATTAAGGCATACTCCTGCAGTACAATCGAGTTCGTGCAATTTATCAACAAGCCTAGGTGGGTCATCGGCAACTTCGATATGAAATGTTATATGGTCGGCTCCGGCCTCGACAAAACGCTCGGCATATTGCTCCGGCTCACTAATCATTAAATGAGCATCGAACACCAGCCTGCTGACCTTACGAAGCTTGGCAATGACCGGCGGGCCGATTGTTATATTCGGTACGAAGTGACCATCCATAACATCCAGATGCACCATACGAACGCCGGCCGAGGTAATTATATCAATTTCGTCGGCCAACCTGGCGAAATCGGCACTAAGCACCGAAGGCACAACCTCGATTGTCCCTGCTTTGGGTAATCGCATACTGTTTTAGGTATTATATTCGTCACCGGTAAAACCGGCAGCTTTATAACGCGAATATTATTTTTCATCGAGGATCTCAAGACAAATAAATTTTTTGCCTTCGAGAAATTCAAGTGAAGCACCCCCGCCGGTGGAAATATGGCTTATTCTATCTTCCAGGCCGAGCATATTCACTGCACTTGCGCTGTCACCGCCACCGATGATACTTGTTGCTCCATTGTCAGTTGCTTCTGCAACCGCCAAAGCTACAGTTTTAGTCCCCTGGTCAAAAGGCGGGACTTCAAAAACACCCATCGGTCCATTCCATACGACGGTCTTGGTATCAGCAATTTTTTGTGCATACGACCGTGCTGCAATCGGCCCTATATCAACGGCCTGAAAGCCCGGATCAATATCGCCTACGGCTGTACGATATTGCGCGCCCGGTTTCAACTCTCGAACCACGTGGTGATCAACCGGTAAAATGACCTCACAATCTGCATCAGCGGCTTGTTTGAGTAACTTCTGGCCCTTGTCAATATAGTCATTTTCGCACAAACTCTTACCAATGCTTTTACCGTTGCCTTTGAGGAACGTATATGCCATGGCGCCACCGATGATGATACGATCGACCTTACCGATGAGATTCTCAATCACACCAATCTTGTCCGAGACTTTCGCTCCGCCAAGTATTGCAACGAACGGCCTGCCGGGATTACTCAGCGTATCACCGAGAAACTTGAGTTCCTTTTCAATTAAGAAACCTATTACCCTGGGTTTGCCTTCCATCATCATCGGGACCGTGTACATCGAGGCGTTGTCCCTGTGTGCCGTACCGAAGGCGTCATCGACGTAGATATCGGCCATATCGGCCAGCTCTTTTGCGAAATCGTCCTTGGCCTGACGCAATTGTGCATCTTCCTTTGCCGCTTTATCTTTGATGGTCTCTTCCTTATGGAAACGCAGATTCTCAAGGAGCATACAATCACCGGGCTTGAGGGCCTGGGCTTTTTCCTTTGTCTCGGCTCCAATACAATCGTCCGCAAAGATTACTTCCTGGCCTAATAATTCAGACAATCTCTTCGCTACCGGGATCAAAGACATTTTATCATCTCTCTGCCCTTTGGGTCTGCCGAGGTGGCTCATAAGAATTAGCGCACCACCACCCTCCAATATCTTTTTTATTGTAGGAAGCGCCTTAACGATTCGGTCATCGCTGGTAATGTTGCAGTTATCATCCAATGGAACATTAAAATCACACCGCATTAGTACCTTTTTGCCTTTCACATCAATATCAGCGACTGTCTTTTTAGCCATTTTCTCTTTTACCTCAAAAACTGCCATGTTGTTCCCTCGGAAAATCAAATCAACATCAATTCCATATTTCCCACAGCATATAAATTACATCTTTGCCATTTTTTCCATAATATCGACGCTGCGGTTTGAATAGCCCCACTCGTTGTCATACCAACTGACGACCTTAACTGTTCTGCCGACAACAATTGTGCAAAGAGAATCGAAGATGCTCGAAGCCGGGTCGTTTACGATGTCGCTACTGACGATAGGCTCATCACAATAAACAAGGATGCCCTTCATCGGCCCTTCTGCCGATTTCTTAATCGCCTGGTTAACACTATCGACCGTGACATCCTTTTTAACATTCACTACAAGGTCAACGATACTCCCGACGGGGATAGGCACCCGAACTGCGAAACCATCGAGCTTACCATCAAGCTCCGGAATAACCTTGCCAATAGCTTTTGCAGCACCGGTTGAGGTAGGAATAATATTCGCAGCAGCGGCACGTGCCCGACGCAGGTCCGAATGTATCATATCGGCCACTCTCTGGTCATTGGTGTAAGCGTGGATAGTCGTCATTACGCCCTGCTCAATTCCAAAAGCATCGTTAAGAGTCTTGGCTATAGGGGCGAGGCAGTTGGTCGTACAGCTTGCATTCGATACACATTTGACCTTACTGGTGAGCATTTCATCGTTCACGCCCAAAACGATCGTCGCATCAATTTCATCCTTTGCCGGGACACTTAACATAACTTTCTCGGCACCGGCCTTGAGATGATCGGCATAACCGCCCTTCGGGGATTCAGCCTTACGAAAGATTCCCGTCGATTCCAGAACCACTTTGACGCCCATATCCTTCCAGGGTAGTTCGGCGGGATTTTTGACGGCCAAAACCTTTACGGATTTGCCGTTGATGACCAGTTCGCCGTCACCCGCTTTGATAGTTCCGCCCCATTTGCCCATTACCGTATCATATTTGAATAAATGGGCCAGACTTTTAGCGTCCGCGAGGTCATTGATAGCGACCAGTTCCAAATCGCCTTTTCTCTCGAAAATTATTCTTGCAACAGCTCTGCCGATTCGGCCGAAACCGTTAATTGCCACCTTTGTTGCCATTTAAAAATCTCCTTATAATACTCTAAACAAAACTTTTTACGGATTTTAGTCCCCACTGCTTTTTGCTGCGGGATAAACAAGTGTGCTACTTTATGAATAACCCGCCCTGCTGTCAAGAATTTATTCAGACAGGCTGCTTGTTCTTACACATCCATATAAAGATTTACATCATAACTTTATCGTGCACAATGGGGAGGTAACACGGTGTTCACTGTACTATTTTTTAAGCACTGATTAGCGATTTCCTTGTCGCTGAAGTGGAATTTTTCCTTTCCAATTATCTGATATGTTTCGTGGCCTTTACCGGCAATAAGCACGATATCATCATTTTTCGCAGCGGCAATGGCCAACTCGATAGCCTTTTTTCTATCCGGCTCAATGACCTTCGTATTTCGTATCTCGTATTTCGCATCTCGTAAATCATTTTTTTTAACTGGGGGTTCCGTATTAAAACCGACAACAATATCGGTGATAATAGCATCTGGATCTTCGGTTCGAGGATTATCGCTTGTAACAATGATAAAATCAGCGAATTCTTCGGCCACTTTTGCCATGCGGGGCCGTTTTGTTTTATCTCTATCTCCACCACAGCCAAATACCACCCTCAACTTACCCTTGCATAAAGGCCTAAGCGTAGCAAGCACATTCTTTAAAGCATCGTCGGTGTGCGCGTAATCAACTATGACCGAAAATGTGCCCTTCCAGTCGAGTTTTTCCAACCTGCCGGGTATTGCCTGCAAAGCTGATAAGCCGGCAGCTATTGTTTCCGAATCGAAACCGGCGGCAAGACACAAACCGGCAGCAGCTAAATGGTTACTAACGTTATACCGGCCAGGCAAAGGCGTCCGTACAACTGCCGACTGATCCGCATATTCCATGGTAAAAACAGTTCCGCTTATGTCCATCGATTCGATATGAGCTGTCAGGTCGGCTTTTTTATCAATACCATACCACAATAGCTTCGCAGCGGTTCGGGCGGCGATATATTCAGCTTCCGGCGATTCTCTATTCAAAACGGCAGTAGCATCGTACGAAAGAACGGAAAAAAGCCTGGTCTTAGCAGCTAAGTAGTCTTCCTTGGTCTTATGATAGTCCAGATGGTCGCCGGAGAGATTAGTAAAGGCGGCGGCTTTGAAATTGACCTGTGCCAGGCGGTTTTGAGAAAGGGCATGACTGCTGGCTTCAATGACCATATATTTTGCACCATTTTTAACCATTTCCTCTTGTCCGGCGGCAATGGTCAAACAATCCGGCGTAGTCAGAGCAGCTTCGCAGCCGCGGCCCGAGCATGTATCGTAAATGACAGTCCCAATAAGGCCGCATTTTTTGTCGGCTTCCTGGATACAGGAACGAACAAGAAAAGCAACAGTGGTTTTTCCGTTTGTGCCTGTAACGGCAAGGTTCATTAATCGTGAAGCCGGATTACCTCTGGCAGCCTGTGCAAGAATCGCCGCTGCTTCGGCGGAATCGTCAACTACAATGGCATTATGTTGCATGCCATGTTCGCATACAATATATTCGGCACCATTTTCCAGGGCCTGGTCGATAAAATTATGGCCGTCAAAAACTGTGCCTTTGACAGCCACGAAAATATCGCCGTCTTTAACAAGTCGAGAATCAGTTCGGATTCGTGGCGGATTTTTTGACGAGACCAGAGATAATAATTCTTTGAACGTTATAATTTTAGATCGAGTATCCATAAGATAAAAGCAACAAAACCATTTTCATATGATTATTATTGATTCTCGGCTATTTTAGACAAAAGGGCACAATAATACAATAATACTCCACGCAGTCCGGCAAAAATCCGGGGCGTCATACAAGAGCAGAGAATCTAACATGGATATTTTAGCGATACTTGAAAGGATAGTGGCAGGAACAGCGAATACGGCTTATAATTGCCTGCAATAACTATTAATAATAAGAATTTCGTAAAAGTTAACTTAGACAAGAAAGGGATCCGATTATGAAGACCAAGTGTCTTATTTGTTTTTGTTTGGTTTTAACTGCAATAAATACAACAGGCTGCCGAAAAAAAACACCAACCGATCAAGAGCAATCTACACCGCAAACGGGAGTAGCTCAGAAGCCGACAGCCGAACAAATCCAGCCGGAGGAAACCGAATACTTTGCTCTATTTATGGAAGGCAAAAAGGTTGGTTATGCTATACAAGACCGTGTAGTCGAAGGTTCAAAGGTCACCACTACTGTTGAGCTTGAAATTACTCTCAATCGAATAGGAATACCGGTGAGTATCCAAACCAAAGCAGACACTTTTGAGACAGCCGATGGGAAACCTCTCGGCTTTGAAGTCGAACAGACTTTGGGGCTTATTGCAACCAAAACAACAGGGACAATCGACGAGCAGGGAAAACTAATCGTTAAAACCGGTCAACAGCAAATAGAATCTCAATGGCCCAGCGACGCGATAATGAATGAAGGTATGCGACTGCTGCTTTTTAAGTACGGTCTTAAAGAAGGCACAAGCTATACCGCAAAGATATTTGAACCAAGTACAATGCAGGCTATCGACGTAGAAATCACGGTCGGTCCTAAACAAAATGTTGACCTGCTCGGGCGTGTGGTCGCACTTACAGAGGTCAAGAGTATTGCGAACCTTCCGCAGCTCGGCTCATTCACCAGCACCGAATATTACGACAACGATCTACGGCTTCAAAAAAGCGTTATGCCTATAATGGGCATGACTATTGAACAGGTTGCCTGCACTAACGAATTTGCATTAGGTGAAAATGATGTGCTTGAAGTGGTGGAAAAGATGTTTCTGGCAAGTCCACAGCCTCTGAAAAATGTCGGTTCGGCCAAGTCGATTATATACAAACTGAGTCGCACCGAAAAAACCACCGAACTTTTTATACCGTCCAATGACAATCAAAAAGTGCAACAGCTCCCCGATGGGCAAGTAATTGTTGCGGTAGAACCCGTTGCCGCACCTGACGGAGTTAGCTTTCCATACAAAGGAAACGATTCAACAATTATCGAAGCAACCAAACCAACAAGGTTTTTACAAAGTAACAACGCACAAATTATTAAGCTCGCTCGCAGGGCGGTCGGCAGGACCAAAGATGCAGCCGAGGCGGCCAAAAAAATAGAAGCATTTGTCGCCGGATACATAGAGAACACAAGTTTGTCAGTCGGCTATGCGTCAGCAGTTGAAGTTGCGGGCAGCAAACAAGGTGATTGCACAGAATTTGCCGTCCTGACTGCGGCGATGTGTCGAGCTGTCGGGATACCGGCCCAGGTAGTTGCAGGAGTTGCCTATGTGGACGATTTTGCAGGCTTGAGAGGTTTCGGTGGGCACGCATGGACGCAGGCATATATCGGTGGCAAATGGATTGGGCTCGATGCAGCTTTTAAGGGTACCGGTCGTGGCGGTTACGACGCAGGTCATATCGCCTTGGCAGCCGGTAACGGTGAGCCGGGGGACTTTCTCAATTTGGCAACCACGTTAGGCCGATTCAAAATTGTAAAAGTTACGGTTAACGAATGATATCGGGTAACGCAGATTTCTATTCGAACTGAATATCGGCGAGAACAAGCTCTACGTTCGTATTGCCATTATAGGTATTGAACTGCGGCTGGTAAGCAGCGTTGAAAAATTCGTGCTCAAGCATCTTTTTCTCCAGCCTTCCAAATCCAAAACCTATACAACGCATCGTCGCTGTATTATCGGTTACTATAAGCTGCAGATGTTCGCCTCCTGTCCCGACCCTCTTGGGAGGCGAGGCAAGACGCAGACCCTTCGTGGCAAAGACCGGCTCTGGATTACCTTCGCCGAAGGGGCCAAGCATCTGCAATTCGCTGACCGTTTCTCTTTGGAATTGACCTAACGGGACAACGGCATCGATATGAAGCTTGGAAGTCACATCTTCTTCATTCAGGTTTTGTTTTGCATAGGCTTCAAATTCAACCGCGAATCCGTCTATCTTATCAGCTTCTATCGTCATACCGGCAGCCATTTTATGCCCGCCGAAGCTGTTCAAATGTTCTGAGCATGCCCTGAGCCCGCTAATCATGCAGAAGCCCTGGATTGAGCGGGCAGAGCCCTGAGCGATACCAATTCCTGCCGTTTCGAAATCAGCGGGGCTTTCGTTTTGCGTGTTATTACTAAATGGAAGCCCTATCATAATCGTCGGGCGATGGTATTTATCCACCAGTCTCGATGCGACAATACCTATCACACCGATATGCCAGCTTTCACCTGCAAGGACGATGCTTTTGCGGTCGGGGTGGTTCAAATCCCGCTGAACTATCATTTCACAAGCCTGTTTAAATATTTTTCGTTCACACCTTTGGCGCTGACCGTTCTGTTCTTTTAAATATTCAGCTATCTGTATCGAACGGATCTGGCTGTCGGATGTGAGCAACTCCACTGCCAATCTTGCATGTCCCATCCGCCCTGCCGCATTGAGCATCGGCGCAAGGCGAAAACCGATGTGAAAACTATCGAGCCGGTGCCCGGTCAGGCCGGCCGTTTCAATAAGGGCCTGGATGCCGGACAATTCGCAATCCGGCAGAGCCTTGAGTCCGTAGCTTGTTAAAACTCTGTTTTCACCTCGCAGGTCCACGATATCGGCAACTGTCCCCATCGCCGCCAGGCTCGTTGCGTTTATCATAAATGCTCGCAAATCCGGTTGAAGTTTTGGGCCTGAATTGAATTCGCTGGCAATTGCCCAGGCCAATTTAAATGCGACCATGGCACCCGCCGAGTCCTGGTTTGGATAGGATTCTTCCAGGGCCGGATGCACAATCGCAACAGCCTGAGGCAGTTCACTATCGAGTTGATGATGGTCGGTTATTATCAGGTCAAGCCCTATTTGGCTCGCCAACTCAGCGGAATTTAATGCCGTAACGCCGCAATCGACGGTAACTAAAAGTTTGCTGCCGGACTCCGACAGGCTCAGGATAGCTTCTTCATTGAGACCATATCCTTCATCGATTCGATGAGGAATATAATAATCAACATCGGCACCGAGCAGTCTTAGCACCTGCCAAAGAATAGCCACACCTGTTATGCCATCCACATCGTAGTCGCCATAGACGGTGATTTTTTCATTATTCCTGATGGCCCATTTTAACCGGTCAACAGCCGGTTTTATTCCCGGCATCTCTGACGGATCGATAAGTCCGCTCAATTTCGGCTGCAGAAAAACACTCGCCTGCCCGGTATCGGTTATATCGCGATTAATCAACAACTGTGCCAAAAGAGTTGAGACCTTGAGCGATTTGGCGAGCTGCGTGCATCGCTCGTCTGAGGTCCGAACAACCCATTGTTTATTATGCATCCGTGCTGAAAGTAGCATTTGGATTGTGTCCTGAGTTTTCTACCACATTTGTTTTTTTATCACTTTCATCAATAACGGCGTCATATGAATTATATACCAGAAAACAGCTCCAAATTGCAAAGATGTTTTTTCAGGTTCTCATATAAAGGCCGCCATTGACGGCAATATATTCGCCGGTAATAAAACTCGCTGCCTCACTGGCCAGAAACAGAACCGCTTTGGCGATATCTTCAGCCGTGCCGTTCCTGCCGAGCGGAGTCTGTTCGGCAACTTCTTTTCTGCGCTGGGTGGAGCTGAATCTTTGATGGAAGCGTGTTTCAATAAAACCGGGAAGAACACTGTTAACACGAACTCCATATTTGGCAAATTCAGCCGCCATAGCCATTGTTTCTGTGGCAACCGCCGCCTTTGCACTTGCATACAATCCGGCGCCGTAACCACCGCCGGTATGACCTGCAACCGAACCTATATTGACAATATTCCCTTTACTTTTTTTCAGATACGGCAATGCCGCCTTGGTAACCAAAAAAATACTGCGAACGTTCGTGGCAAAAATATCCTCGTGATAATCCAGAGTTGCAGCTTCAATAGGCTCTCTTTTTATAAGCGAACCGGCATTGTTGACAAGAACATCTATACTCCCGGCCTCACAGGCGAACTGCTCGACCATCTCTTCGACCTGTTTTTCATCACGGACGTCGGCACAAAGCAGAAGACCATCACTGCTCTGTTTGACTTGTTTAAGAGTTTTTTGTGCACCTTCGGCCGTCTGGAAATAATGGACACCGACAAAACAACCCTGCATGCTGAATAAAACCGCTGTTGCCGCACCGATCCCGCTACTGGAACCGGTTACTAAAACCTTCCTGCCTTTCAAATCTTCGTAGGTCATTATTTAGGAAATGCAAAACAAGTTGTGTTTGCTTTAGAGCAGTTCGTCGATCGCCGCAGATATATCTTTCTTACTGGTTAAACCTACCCATTTCTTTTCCACCTGGCCATCCTTGAATAAAAGTAGGGTCGGTATCGCGCTTATGCCGAACTCCATAGCACTGTCGCGAGCGTCATCGACGTTGAGCCTGCAGATTTCGGCTTTGTTCCCGTACCCATCTGCGATTTCTTTTAAGATAGGAGCTATCATAATACAAGGCCCACACCAAGGTGCCCAGAAATCAACCAATACCGGCACATCAGAATTATGCACAGTTTTGTCAAAAGTAGTATCCGTCAATTCAATCACATTACCCGCCATAATTTAATCCTTTCAACGAATATTTTGCACGGAACTTCCGTTCCGGCTGTTATATAGTTCCGTTCGGCTGCTATAATACTCGAATTACTGAAAGCCGTCAATGAAACATGCCTAAAAAAACAATCAGCAGCTCGAAACAATTTACAATTTTCATAATTTTAGTTTACCATCCACCCGGTAGAAGTATATCACTTACAGATTCGTTCCACCAATTCGGGTCCCGGAAATATTGCTTGAGCATCATAGCAGCGACCACTCCGTCGCCGGCGGCCGTAGCTAATTGCATAGCCGCTCCGATTCTGCAATCACCGGCGACAAACACACCCGGAACAGAAGTGCGAAGATATGCACAGTCACATTTGAT
>CAZMWN010000103.1:0-11089 GCA_964569935.1 uncultured Pirellulales bacterium | reverse complement strand
ATCTGTTTGTTGTTTGTCTTGGTGTAGTCTTGATCTCATGTTCCAGTTCAATGAGGCAGCGAATGCTTCTGGGGCGAAGGCTTGACATGCTGACAAAACAACTGGAAAAAACAGCGACAGCGGACTGTTGAAACAGCCTCAAGTAAAACCCGCCGGACGGACGTATTGAGTATATAGCCTTGACAATCCACACCGATAGTATAATATTCCCTTGTAATATATAAATCTGCCGGATTCCTAATCTTTTGAAAGGTCGAATTCAATGAATAACAGAAAGCACAGGCGAGATTTTCTAAAGCAAGGCGTCACTGTCGGAACTGCGCTGGCAATCGGCGGGGTCGGCTTAGCCGGCTGCTGCTGCAAACGCTGTCTCAAATCTAAAACCACAGCTGATAGTAACATAGATTACAGCCGTATTGCCTACTGTTGCATAAACTGTGACACGTGCCCCTTGTATAAGGCTACACTCGACAACGACGACCAGGCGAAAAAGAAAATTGCCGAGGAATGGGGCGATGCTAAAAAGCCGAACTTCAAGCTCGAAGATTTCTACTGCTACGGCTGTAAGGATGAGCGAAGTAAGGGAACGCCCGGCCAGGGTTGTACGGTCAGGAAATGTGCCATAAAGAAAGGCTTTGCCACGTGTGCACAATGCGGTGATTTCGAAGCCTGCGACGAAAAACTTTGGCATGACTTTCCACAGATACGTGACGGCGTACGAAGTATGAAAGCCAAGCTCGGTATCTCTTGAGAATGTTTTATTCATTAATCGAGGTTAATTATGAAAAAGTTATTCTTTATATTATTGCTCGTACCTGCCGTGACCGCACATGCACAAACGGCGAAAATAAAAATTGATATCGACAGGGAAATCGGCGAGGTGGACCCGAAGATTTACGGCGTGTTCATGGAACCTATCCAGTTTGACCCGAGACGCTTTGGAATGCCTGGTGCGAAACCCAGTAATACCATGTACGGGACATTATACGACTCGAACTCCGAGCTTGCCAACAAAGACGGCTTCAGAACGGATTATATCGAGGCTGCAAGAGAGTTGAAATTAACGAATATGCGCTGGCCGGGAGGAAATTATGTGGCCGGATACAACTGGCGGGACGGCATAGGCCCAAAGGACAAACGGCCTGTTCGAAAAGAACTGGCATGGGGAGCACTCGATAACAACCACGTTGGTACGGACGAATGGGTCAAACTGAATAAGGCCTGTGGAACTGAAAACGTCGTATGTATTAACCTGGGAACCGGGACACTCGATGACGCACGGTACTGGGTGGAATATTGTAACTGCGAAAAGGGAAGCTACTGGGCCGATTTGCGTGCCGAATACGGGAACGAGGAGCCGTACAATATCAAGTACTGGTGTCTGGGAAATGAAGTGGACGGTGAGCCGTGGATAATGGGGTATAAGAACGCCGAAGATTACTGCAAGATTGCAAAAGAGGCCGCGAAAGTAATGAGGTACACGGACAAAAACATATCGTTTATCGCCAACGGCTCGTCGAACTACGACCCGTACGGAAAGTGGGTCGATTGGAATTTGAAAATAATTACCGAGTTGCGGGACGTCGCCGATTATGTCTCCATACACCGTTACTGGGAATACTCCGATGATTATTACGTTTACATGGGACAGCGTGCCATGGACGTGGAAGAGAAAATTAAGATACCGGCGGCACAAATCGAACTGGTCAGGACAAAATATAAAATAGAAAAGCCGATTTATATTTCGTTCGACGAATGGGCACCTCACGGCAGAAGTTTTCTGGCTACATTGGCAACCGCCCAATATCTCAATTCTTTTATCCGTCACGCCGACGTGGTAAAGATGGCGAACTTTACACTGTTCACGTCACTGCTTGGAAGAGACAGGGAAAGCGGAGCGACATTCAAAACGCCGTTGTTTTACACGTTCAAATTGTTATCGAACAATTGCCTCGGCACATCTCTCGATGTGTTTGTTAACTGCGAAATGTTTGACCCAAATGACTATTATAAAAACATCCCCTATCTGGACGTATCGTCTGTGTATTCTAAGGAGACAAATTCCCTGGTAATAAATGTTGTTAACCGACACAAGGATGAAGATATTAATACCGAAATAATTAGTTGTTCGGGCAACTTCTCATCAAATGCATCGGTAAGTGAAATCAATAGTGATAATATCCGTGCTGCTTATACTTTCGATAAAAAGGAGCAATATATTCCTGCCGTTAAAGAACTGGCTGTTGAAGGAAATAAGTTTACCTATTCTTTCCCGGCACATTCGTTTACGCAAATAATATTGAAAATTGACTGACAGGAATTTAGTTAAAACTAAATGAAAGGAATTATAATGCCTGCTGAAGGTATCATCATAATTCTTGGAATTATCATATTTGACGCTTTTGTCATTGCCCTGGTTAAGTACTTAAAAAAAATCAACGACAGGCTAAATAAACCTGCGGCCGACCGGGAAACTCCTGATAATCACAGTGATAGCTAAGGATAATCGCTGTGCAAGACGGATGGCAGCCACTGAGCAAGCACAGTGAGCGAAGTGGATGGCTCAACCTTTTTCTTTCTTAGTATGTTATATATAGATTCTTCGCTTTCCCTCAGGGACGCTTTACGGTGCGCTCAGAATGACAACGAGGATCGAAAATCATATTCCAAGGAGATAACATGCCGGCATACCTTATTGCTAATGTGGACATTAAAGATGCAGAAAGATTTACAGAGTATATGAAATCGACGCCTGCCATAATTAAGCAATTTGGAGGCAGGTTCCTTGTAAGAGGCGGTGATTTTGAAATATGTGAAGGCAACTGGAATCCGAAAAGGCTTGTTCTGGTCGAGTTCGAATCGATGCAAAAAGCAAAGCAGTTCTATAATTCACCGCAGTACCAGGCAATTATAGATTTACGTCATAGCTCAGCTTACACCGAGTGGGTCTTCGTCGAGGGGATAAAAGATTAGCTGCGACACCCGTAGTCGCGGTTTATGAGCTTTCACTCCGTGAGACAGGCCAAAGGCAGGCATTTCATGGGGTAATGGGATTGCAATTCCGTGACTGATGTGCTATCATTCTAAGCCAACGAAATAACGTCCAACTGATAAATGAAATATTAGCACAGGATTAAGGAGCAGGAAAATGACAATTAACGGTTTTTATAAATCTTTGTTTTTCCTTTTTATTTTGTCATTAACGGCCGCTTACGGCGATACCAACATCATTGTCAATCCCGGCTTTGAAGACGGAAGGGAAGGCTGGTTCGACCGTACCTGCTCAATTGAGGCCGCCACATCGCCGGTTCACAACGGCTCAGGCAGCGGAAAAGCGTTCGCGAGAGGCGCGAACTGGCAGGGTATAAAACAGTCCGTATTTGAGAAAATGATGGGAGGTGAAACGTACAAGATATCAGGCTGGGTAAGACTCGATAACGCCCCAAACGACACTGTTGCCGTATCCGTCGAGCAGCAGGATGACAGCGGCACTAATTATCATAACGTAGCCAGTGCTATTGCCACGGACAGTAACTGGATTAAGCTTTCAGGCGAATTCACACTAAATGTAAGAGGCACGTTATCAGTGCTGGATGTTTACTTTGAAGGTCCTGCGCCGGGTGTTAATTTTTATGTTGATGACGTGAACGTATATGGCCCTGAGGTCATTGTTCCCGAGCCGATTCCCGCCGAACCCAATGCGACAGGCCTGATTGACGTTGGCACACGCCATCAAAAAATAGAAGGTTTCGGCGCCTCCGGTGCCTATTACACCATGGATTTTATTAAGCATAAGAAAAAAGACGAACTATGTAACGTGGTCTTCAAGGAGCTTGGCCTGGACATCTTCCGCATAAGAAACAATCACGATATGGAACCGAATTCCTTCCGCGAGACAGTAGAAATAGCCAAGGCCGGTGAAGCAGCCCTTGGGCGTGACCTGAAGATTATGGTGTCCTCGTGGTCACCGCCTGCCTATCTGAAAAGCAATGCAAACACAATCGGCGGAACGCTCATGAAAAAAGACGGAAAATACATGTACGATGAGTTTGCACAGTGGTGGTACGACAGCCTCGCTGCTTATGCGAAAGCAGGCGTCAAAGTGGACTTTATTAACATACAGAACGAGCTTGACTACGAAGCACCATGGCATTCATGCCAATTCACTCCTACTGCGACTTCAGATCCGAACCTGGCCGCCTATGACACCGCCTTCGAGACGGTTTGGAAGAAGTTGAATGACGAAATGGGTCCGGATATGCCGAAGATGCTTGCACCCGAATCGTCCGGCTTGGGCAACTGCCAGGATTATATAGAGAATTTAGACGATTTGTCCCATGTCTATGGCTATTCACACCACCTCTACGATTGCAGCGGCTGCGGGATGGCTCCCGATAGGTTCATTCCCAGAATGGAAAGTCTCAATAATTTCGTTTCACGTTACGGCAACAAACCAATATTCCAGACCGAGTTCGAAGAGGACCCCGGCAAATGGCCCGATGCCTTAAATACAGCACACACATTACATAATGCACTGACCGTGGAAGAAGTTTCCGCTTATTTATACTGGGATCTATTCTGGGCTCCCGGCACCGGCCTGGTCAGTATGGACGATTCAACATCCTATACGATTAAGCCCACTTACTACGCATACAAACAATATTCAGCTTTCATCCATCCGGACTGGCAGCGTGTGGAAGCTTCGACCGACAATACCGGTTTGAGACTCTCGGCCTATATCAGCCCGGACAATAAAAAACTAACCGCGGTGATAATCAATATAACCAAGGACACTGACATTTCCCTCGCATTTTCTCTTGAGGATTTCTCCGCTTCCAAAGGTGAAGTTTATCGCTCCAGCCAAACGGAAAATTGTGTCCGTATCGGCACTTGTAACGAGCCAGGTCCATTGAAACTACCCGCAAACTCCATAACAACACTGGTATTTTCCGACTGACACTAAATTTGACTTTTTGACCATAGAAAGTAAATTTTCAATCAATATTTCAACATTCTCAGACGCTATATATTTAGTGGAGTTTGCGTATTAGGGAGTTCAATCATAATATTAACTGTTTGAAGGTCGCTTAATTTCTACTTTAAGGCCTTCGGGAATAGGAACTTATACAAAGACCGGCTCAGTAATAGATAGGGAGGAGAATGTTCGATGAAACAGATGCTCATTTCTTATTTTCTCGTCTTTTTGATTCTCACATCGGCCCAGGGCACCGAATTTCTAATCAATACGCGTACAACATCAGATCAGGCCGACCCGGATGTAGCAGTTTGTGAATATGGCGGCTTCGTTGTAGTTTGGCGCAGCTACGGGCAGGATGGAAGTTCAAATGGAATTTTTGCACAACTTTTCGATCCGAATTGCTCTCCGGCGGGCGAGGAATTTCATGTCAATACTACAACCACCGGCAACCAGACAAGACCGGCGGCGGCAATGGATCCTGCAGGTAACTTTGTTATCACCTGGCACGGGCCGGGAATAAATGAGCAGGACGAAGAGGATATTTTCGCCCAATGGTTCGATCCTAACGGTTTGCCCATCGGCGACGAGATGCAAATCAACAGTTATACCTTCGATGGACAACTTTATCCCGACGTGGCAATGAATCAAAATGGAAAATGCATCATCGTCTGGGAGAGTATGAATTTTCCTGAAGAAGGCAACAGGACGATATGCGGCCAATTATATGATGTCACCGGCGAAAAATCGGGGGACGAATTTATCATTAATGAAGAGCCGTCGAACTACCGTTATCCGGATGTGGCAATGGATCCGAACGGGAACTTCGCAATCGTTTGGATGGCCGACAAAAGTTCCAACTCGATAATGGCAAAGCTTTTTAACGCCGATGGCTCAGCTAAAACAGAATCGTTCGAGATCAACTCAATTGCTTTCAACTCTATCGCACAACCGGCAATTGCGATGGACGCAGCCGGCTGTTTTATAGTGACATGGGACGGCGACCCTGATCTCGCTTCATTGGACGATATTCATGCCCGGATGTTCGACCCGAACGGTATAGCTTTAGGCGAGCAGTTCGTCGTTAATACGACAGTCGAGGAGGCACAACAAAATCCACAGGTGGCCGTGAGCAACCGGGGCGAACTCGTAATTGTCTGGGAAAACATGACCGATCCGAACGAACATTACAGAGATATATTCGGCCAACAATTTAACTGCCTGTGCGAACCTATCGGTGACGAGTTCCAGCTAAATACTTTTGTGGAAGACGACCAGAGGTCCCCCGCCGTTGCAATTGGTCAGGACGGCAGGTTTGTCACCGTCTGGCAAAGTGACGGACAGGACGGCTCACGCTTCGGCGTCTTCGGCTGTATGGATTTCATTATCGAACCGGCGGATTCCAACGATGTAATTGTCGATTTGAGTGACTATTGAATTCTCGTAAATCAATTAGCACAAAACTGAAGACCCAATCCTATTAGAGACAAAAAATATGATTTTTCCCTTGCTTATTGGGTATTAAATGTTTAGAATTTAATTATAACAATTACCAAGTCGAGGTATGAGTAGGTGGGTAAACTCCTTATGGTTTAAATTGGCAAGAGACAAAATGCATACTTCAATTAACAGTAAACACTATTTTACAGTCCTTTTTATGATTTTCTTCATAACTCCAGGATTTTGTGCCCTTCCTGGGGATCAGGAGATGGATATTCAATATAAGTTCTTTAAAATAATAGATGAAAATCCGCATGATATTCATGGCGAACTATGGGTACACTTATCATGGAACTGCATTCAGCATGAACTATTACACTTTTATTATGTATATTGGAATGGAGAACTCAGTACATGGGATGACTGCTGCCATCGTAACATACCTATGTTCAAACGTACATTTCGTGGCCGTACAAGAAATGACCAAATGAAGGGTTTTGAATTTGCAATTGAAGATGTTTTATCTCAAAGCCATACGTTTAGAGTAGAAGGTCGTGCCAAGGGCCGCACTCTATTATTTTCTGACGAAGTTGCTTACATACCGAAATTAAAAGCCTCAAATCCGAATCCGCCCGATAATTTTACAGCATTGGCATGGAACACTTCTCTTATCTGGATGCAAGGGGATTTTACACGTAAGCATAATGTGTACTTCGGTGATAACTATGATGCAGTGCGTGACGCAGATAATACAGATACTTATGGCATATACAGAGGCAATCAAATCGGAAGAATTTATGATATACCGGATACCCTTGAATTCGGTCGGACATATTACTGGCGAATTGATGAGATTACACAGAGAGACATCGTGTATAAAGGGGATGTTTGGTGCTTTACTGTTGCCGATTATCTAACTGTAGATAACTTCGAGAATTATACCGACTTTTCGCCAAATAAAATATTCGAAACATGGACTGACGGCTATAATAGCGATGACTATCCCGGCAATGGCACCGGAGCGATTGTAGGTCATCGTGAAGGTCCTCCCCATACAGAATTAAACATCATCCACAGTGGTAATCAATCGATGCCGTTTGCCTATAACAACAATAAACCTGGCTGCTTAAATTATTCAGAGGCAGGGACAACCTGGAATCAGCCGCGTGACTTGATCAGTGAAGGTGTTCAGGAATTGGCTTTGTGGTTCAAAGGCAATCCTGGAGATCTCAGTGGTTCCATAGCGAGTATGCTCGATATATCTCCAAATACCAACTTAAGCAAAGAAAGCAGCCTATTGGCCAATGACGCTGAGCAACTGTATATTGGTATTTCCAATAGCAATGGCAATACTTCTATTATAAATCATCCAGATCCCAGGGCAACTCAATATAATGATTGGACCCAGTGGAAAATCCCCCTTATTAATTTCAGTACTCCCGAAGTGACAATCACTGATGTCAATAGTCTCTTTATCGGTGTTGGTAACCGAGATAATCCACATCCGGGTGGCAATGGCCAACTATATATCGACGATATACATCTATATGAATTTCAGTTTGGCGATCCAACAGACATCATTAACACAGGATTTGAAACAAACCAGGCCGATATTGATACAATTGTCTCGAATTGGATAGGTTATCCCTGGGCACTCTCATCAGAAGCATACTCTGGTGATTATAGCATTCAATCAGGAGCCATCGAGAATAATCAAAATTCCGGTTTCCAAGTGATAATTGATAGTACTGCGGGAACTCTCTATAACATCAGCTTTGCTATAAAAACATCAACCGAACACATGTTTGACGAATTGACATTCTCCACAAATAGTAGAATCAGAGCAAGATTTTCCGGTGGGTCGGATTGGAAAATATATACTTTTTTTGCCCTTGTAGAGGGAGATACGTTGATACTCGAGTGGGTATATAAAAAAGACCGATCCTATAGTCACGGAGATGATACAGTATGGCTGGACGATCTCTTAATTCAAAAGCTTTGAGAACATTAACAGGTAAACTTCAAACACCCCCTTAAAAATATTAAACTATCTCTGCATTGTGAATATAAGGTCCGGGGGCAAACACCAATTATACCAAGGAATAAAAAAGCCATATACATATCGCTGTGTTCTCCTTTTTCGAGATTTGGTGATAAGCTGGCCGACGTTGACGAACAAACGGATTATCAGGCAGAGTAGTATTGGCTTGCCTTTTTGGGACATTCCAAGGATAATTTCCACCATAAAACAGGATAAATGCCTATAATTCGCTGTCTATTCTGCAACGGTGAACCTATGGTATAAAGAAAGGTAAGTAAAAATGAAGAGAATATCGATAGTTCTGATTTTTTTATCATTTGCAGTAAATACGTTCGCTTCTGAAAGTGTTTTCACCGGATTCGTCTATCGAGAAGGTGACAAGCTGATGGATGAAAACGGTGAGCTTCGATTTGTCAGTTTTAACATCCCCTGCCTGCACTATAACGAAGACAATATGCCTTTTACCGAGACCAATCCCTGGCGGTTGACCAACGAGTTCGAGATTTCCGATGCGCTCGAAGCGGTCCGACAAATGGGCGGTCAGGTCGTGCGGACCTACGCCTTATCCGTCCGCACCGATGGCGAAGATCCGAATATCCCGCGACATATCATCGGGCCGGGCCAGTTGGATGAAAAGGCCTTCGAACCTCTGGATATGGTTTTAGCAGTTGCCAATCGCAAAGGGATACGAGTTATTATTCCGTTTATCGATAACTGGAAATGGTGGGGTGGAATTGGAGCGGCCGCCGCATTTCGGGATAAGAACGCAAAAGACTTCTGGAGAGACCCGGAACTATTCGAGGATTATAAGAGTATCGTGAATTCTGTAATAAATCGAACCAATACGGTGACAGGGGTGAAGTATTGTGACGACAAGGCGGTTTTGGCCTGGGAGACGGGAAATGAGCTGGTATGTCCGCACGAATGGACAACCAAAGCCGTTGCTTATATCAAGAGCCTCGACCAAAACCATCTTGTTCTTGACGGCTATCACAATACGACTTTGCGAGAGGAGTCCATTCAGGATGAAAACATCGATATTGTCACTACCCACCACTATTCGAAAAATCAGGCGGAGACTATCGGCCAGATAAAGAAAAACGCAGCCACAGCGCGAGGCAAAAAGCCCTACTTCGTTGGTGAGTTCGGTTTCATACCGACCGATGCCGTCGAATCCGTTCTCCAGGCCGTGATAGACGAAAAAACGAACGGTGCTTTAATCTGGTCGCTGCGTTATCGTAATCGGGACGGAGGATTCTACTGGCACAGCGAGCCTTCCGGCGGAGACCTGTTCAAGGCATATCACTGGCCCGGATTTGCATCCAACGCCGCTTTCGATGAGACCGGGCTCCTTGCTCTTATGCGTAAAAAAGCCTATGAAATCAGGAATATGCCGGCGCCGGAACTGGAAAAACCGGCGGCTCCGGTTCTACTCGATATCGAGGATGCCGCCGCAATTTCCTGGCAGGGAAGCGCCGGCGCCAGGAGCTACATTGTGGAACGGGCCAACAGCAAAAACAGCCCATGGGTAGTTGCCGGACGTGATATATCCGACGCCGTTCTTCAGTATCGGCCGTTGTTCAACGATACAGGAATCGAAATCGGTAAAAATTATTATTACCGCGTCACCGCCGAAAACTCCGCGGGCCTGTCGGAACCTTCCAATATCGCCGGACCGATTTATGTCTCTTATAAAACGCTCGTGGATGAAATGCAGGATTGGCGATTCATTCACGAACACAGCGGCGAACTGTCACTGGAAATCAAACAGGCACGTAATTTCAAGGAAGATGCGCACCGACTAAAGGGCAAAAGTGGCGACTCGATAGTTTATAAAGTCGAAGCGCCGATTAATTCGTGGAAGGTATATTCGTTCTTTCCGGACAAAGTTTCGGATTTCAAGTTTTATGTCTCGGCGGACGGAAACAAATTCGAGCAAATCGAATTCGTACGAGAAGATTACTTCGCCGGTAAAGGTGAATATAATTACCACAAGCCGGTTCTCTATAAAGGAGCTGGTTCCGGCAAAGATGCGAAGTATCTGAAAATCGAATACGAATGCGAAGCACAAATCTCCTGCGTGGAGATAAAATATGGAAGAGAGCTCGGCGAATTTACCCATACACACTCGCCGACCGGTTTTATCAAGAGCCATAGCTGGGGCTGGACGGGATGGCGGGGACAGTATCTCGGCGACGCTCCGGTTGACTCGATGAAAAAACTGGCAGATACCGGCGCAAACTGGATCTGTATCTCTTTCGGTGCCGATATGAACGAGCCGAATGACCCGCAGATATTCTGGGCCGAGAAGAATCCACGCATGGCTACCGACGACGAGATTCGACATGCAATCGACCTCGCTCGCCAAAACAATCTGAAAATCATCCTCAAGCCCGTCGTCAATGTACGTGACGGCACATGGAGGTCGTGGATTAAATTCGAAACGGCGGACGGAAAAATGGACACGCAGGCGTGGGACAAATGGTGGTCCGATTTCAGGGGGTTCCTGTTGCATTATGCCCGAATTGCCGAAGAAACGAATTGCCAAATGTATTGTCTCGGCTGCGAGATGGGCTCAACCGAACCGTTCGAGAACCGCTGGCGCAGCCTGATTGCAGAGATACGAAAGATTT
>CAZMWN010000102.1:0-11094 GCA_964569935.1 uncultured Pirellulales bacterium | reverse complement strand
GTGGGCTTAAACCTCTCTCATCTGCATACTCGAAAAATAACCGATTTGTGGCTTGTTTTTCTTCTTTAGAGCGATTGTAGGTCACTACAATGAATAGCAAAGTCAATATTATTAAGACCGCCACACTTACTGCAATAAACCATCGTTCGCCGAAACTTATGTTAAGCCAGCGAGCAGCCTGCCATTTCTCAACAGGTGTCAATGAAAGAACAAAAACGTTTAACCCCCCATTTATTAAAAATGCTGTGGTCATACATAGAATCCTATAGTCACTATCTAATCAGGCTTGTCAATTCCCGCAGGATATCATTTGCAACTCTGATACTTCTGGCATTGGCCTGAAAGCCGTTTTGGGCTTGAATCATGTTGACAAACTCGGTTGCCACATCGGCATTAGATTTTTCCAATGCCGCACCGTGTACAGTGCCTGCACCACCAGTCATGGCCTGTGTGGCTATTGCTTCCCCTGAGTTAGCTGAAGGAATGTAGTACCCGTTGCCGACACTCTCCAGACCGGCAGTATTCTGGAACAAAGCTACCTGCATAGTCGCAATGTTCTTTTTGATACCGTTGGAGAACGCACCAATAAGTATGCCTTCGTTATTAACCGAGACAGTTGAAAGCCTGCCCGCTTCATAACCATCCTGCTCCCTTGCTACTGCCGTAGAGTTTCCTGCGAACTGTGTCAAGCCATCCAGCCTCCCGGTTGTACCCAGGTTTAAGATGATAGTCTGTGGATTGGAAGTATCATGTGCAAATGTTACTACTAATTGGGAAGTGTCCGTACCGCCCAAACCGGCATAGGAACTATCAGTGGCGTCGAAGGTAATATCTTCGATGCGCCGATTACCCATCGTAATCTGATTGATGTTTCCCGTAATGGACGTCAGTACCATGTCCCATGTGTTGGCTGTATCCGTTCGGACAAAAGCACCGGAGACAACGTGTTTACCACCCTGGCTGTCATAAGCCGTGATGTTAATGCTTTTAACTTCATCCCCTCCGACAGTCGATATCTCAAAATATGCCGGCACTGTAAGCGTTCCGTCACCGGCATACGACAAGGCCATATCCGTTTTGCTAAAACCGCTGGTATCATCGGTAATTCGAATCTGTCCATTGTTCAATGAGGCTGTTGAACCACTAAGTACGTTAGTATTGAGATGAGTGATGAAATCCCCCAGCGTTGTACTTCCATCAATATCATAATCCAGCGCAGCACCACTCAAGTCTGTGCCACCTTTATGATAGCCGCTGATAGTAATTGTCCCTGAAGTCAAAGTCCCTGTATATTGGTCAAGCTGGTCAATTTCTGTTGTTGCGCTTGCCGTAATGCCGTTAGAGGTATAAGTAACATCTGAACTGATGACCTGTGTTCTTGTGACTGCAAATGCTGCATTGGAACTGAGATTACCGGAGATAACTATTTCTTCAGTTGCCTGTGCCGGCATCGCTACATCGTATGGAACGTGAATATCGCTAACGCCGGGAGTCTGGAAGCCGTCGATTTCACCTTCGGCGCCAATACGCTGGACATGATAACCCGTCGATGGATCGACCAGATTCGAGTTCGCATCGACAGAATATGAACCGGCGCGTGTGTAAAGATTCTGTTCGTTATCGCTCAAGACAAAATAACCTTCTCCTTCTATAGCCATGTCCAGGGGATTGCCTGTATTGATGATATTACCCTGTGTCATGTTGGGAGATATACCCGATACGCCAACACCACTGCCCATTTGCTGTGGATTTGTGCCACCGATGCCCGAGGTTGGCTGGGATGCCTTTTTAATAGTTTCGCTCAAAAGCTCTGAAAAAGTTATTCGACTGGCCTTAAAAGCGGTAGTATTGACATTGGCCAGGTTGTTACCAGCTATATCAAGCATTTTTTGGTGGGCCTGCAGCCCGGAAACTCCAGCTGATAATGCAAAACTCATTTTTATTTCTCCTTATATTTTTAAAATATTAATTCTCTATCAATTCTCTATTAATATTACGGCTCCCAAGCCGAGGGTATACTCTTGGACTTCTTCACCTTCTCTAACCGTTACTCCCAAAAGGCTTTCACCTGTTTCGGGATCATTAAATACCGAATCAACGCTGCCCACTTTCTGATTTAACTCACCGGTTGTTTCGTCTTCTGAATAGAATGTAACATTTTTGCCCAATAGCGAATTGGCGTAGCTGCGATTAGTAGTGGCAAGAACTTCTGCAAAGCTCGAATTCATCGTTTCGAGTTGTGACAGTTGTGAGAACTGAGCCAACTGTGATGCCATATCACTATTGTCCATAGGTTCGAGGGGATTCTGATTTTGCAGTTGTGTAATCAGAAGTTTCATATAATCC
This sequence comes from uncultured Pirellulales bacterium, assembly GCA_964569935.1. GTDB lineage: Bacteria > Planctomycetota > Phycisphaerae > Sedimentisphaerales > Anaerobacaceae > JAFGPS01. The sequence goes on along the minus strand of CAZMWN010000102.1, from coordinate 8,748 downwards.
ATCTGAATATCACTTGCACTGCTTGCTAACGACTCTGTTGCCATAATTTCTCAACCTTTTCTTAAAACCAAATAGAGATTCCTGAACGAATCAACCTGATAATATGAGCAATTAACGTGCCAAATGGAAAACATCGCCAACTCTATTTAACATAACATCTTTTTAGGCAAGATTTTAAGTAAAGTCCAAAATCAATTAAATGGCCAAATCTACTTTGTCGGGTGATTCCGTTGTAAGGATAGAATTTCCTATCTTACAGAAAATTCTGCCGGTTCCTGATTGAAAGTCGCTAAGGTTATTTCTACTGATTCCTATTAAATCAGTGAGTCTTTCTATCTTATTGAAACTTTAAACCAACTTATTGATGAAAACGAATGCAATAAAGTTGACTTGCCCCGACCGCTTTATTAGACTAATTTTTATGAGGCAAAAAATCGAAAAGAAATCTTCCAATGCCAAACGCAACGGTCACTCTGATATTACCATTAATGATTATACTAATGACCGAATTGGTGAAAACTGCGGTCTTTTTGGCATCTTTGGCGACAATGACGCTGTTAGAAAAACATATTTCGGCTTACACAGCCTACAGCATCGCGGCCAGGAATCGGCAGGAATCGCGTCAAGCGATGGCGAATTGCTCCAATGCTATACAGATATGGGCACGGTGAGCAGAGTTTTTCGCTCCGGAAGAGGCGTTCTGGAAAAATTATCAAATCCTATAGCGATTGGTCACGTCCGATATTCAACGACCGGCACAAGCAAAATAATAAATAGTCAACCTCTTTTAGCAGAATATTCCCGCGGGCAGGTGGCAGTGGCGCACAACGGTAATCTAATCAATGCACCGCTGCTTCGAGACGAATATGAGGCGTACGGCAGTATCTTTAAATCCACAAGCGATACCGAAATAATAATACATCTGCTCGCCAAGCCAACTCATATCAGCAGACCCGATCCACTCGGACATGTATTGAGTCACCTCCATGGTGCATACAGCCTGCTTTTTCTTTTTACCGATCGAATCGAGGCCGCTCGTGACCCTTATGGAATCAGGCCCCTTTGCATCGGTAGAATCCCAGATGGTGCATATGTGGTTGCCAGTGAGACATGCGCCTTCGATACTATTGGAGCGGAATTTATTCGTGAAGTTGAACCCGGTGAAATTGTTACTCTGGATAAAAACGGTCTTCACAGCAGATTTTTTGTCGCACCCGAAATTATTAAACCATCTCACTGTATTTTTGAACATGTTTACTTTGCAAAACAAAACAGCACAATCTTCGGTGAAAACGTACACCAATTCAGAAAAAAACTCGGCAGACAAGTGGCAAAGGAACATCCGGCCAGTGGAGATGTTGTAATACCAGTCCCTGATTCAGGAACTTCGGCTGCAATAGGTTATGCCGAACAAAGTAAAATACCTTTCGACATGGGTCTGGTCAGGAGTCACTACATCGGCAGAACATTTATTTCACCTGAGCAGAGACAAAGGGAGCTGGAGGTTAAACTCAAACTGGCAATCGTCAAGGAAGCAGTAAGTGGAAAACGAATTATTGTAGTTGACGATTCTATCGTTCGCGGTACGACTACCAGGGGTAAAATCAGGGCATTACGCCAGGCCGGGGCAAAGGAAATTCATATGCGGGTGAGTTGCCCGCCAATTAGGTTTCCATGCTTTTACGGCGTCGATTTTCCGACCAAGGAAGAACTGCTGGCAAATAATCGTAATCTCAAACAAATCAGGGAATTCCTTGAAGTTGACAGCATTGGGTATATTTCACTGGAAGGATTGCTCAGTTGTGCAGCCCTGCCGGCGAATCACTACTGCACCGCATGCTGGAGCGGAAAATATATAATTCCCATAGATGCTACGGTCAACAAGTTCTCGCTCGAACGCTATCAGTTGAATATGTTCGACAAACCCGACATCTAAATGCTGTACAAACATTCATGCCCCGGTAAAATCGGGGACTAAAATACGCAGGAATGTTTTATTGAATTTATCTTTTGTTTTTGACAGATGAGCAAGTATCTCAGCTATGACCAATCGGGTGTGAACATTGATGCTAACGATCAGATGGTTCAGCAAATCTGGTCCGCATTGGCCGGGACATTCGGTCCTCGCGTGATAGAATCGAAAGGTGGCTTTGCGGGAATGTTTCGGCTGGACTATGATGAAAAACTCTTCAAAAGAAACTATAAAAACCCTGTCCTCGTAGCCTGCACCGATGGTGTAGGCAGTAAAGTTCAATTGGCTGTTAAAATAAAAAAATTCGATACAGTCGGTATCGACCTGGTGGCAATGAGTGTTAATGATATGCTCGTTGCCGGTGCCGAACCATTATTTTTTCTCGATTATATCGCCGTCCATAAACTGGAACCTGAAATCATTGCTGATCTTGTCAAAAGCGTTGCGACCGGCTGCCGTCAAGCTGACTGTGCACTAATTGGCGGGGAAACAGCCGAAATGCCGGACACCTATGCCAAAAACGATTTTGATATGGCAGGATTCGCCGTGGGTGTTCTGGAAAGAGACAAAACCATCAACGGCGAAAACATCAGACATGGAGATGTGATTTTGGGGCTTGCCTCGAACGGGCTACACAGCAATGGATATTCACTGGTTCGCAATATCTGTTTCAAGCAGGCTGGGCTGAAAATGACCGATACGCTTTCGGAGCTTGATGACGCTCGACTTGGCGATGTGCTTCTGGAGCCAACCCGAATATACGTCAGGCCCATAATAAAATTGCTCTCGCAGTACAAGGTCAAACGAATCGTCCATGCAATGGCTCATATTACCGGCGGAGGACTCATAGGAAACATTCCACGGGTACTACCTAAAAACTGCGATGCAGTCATAAAAAAAACGAGTTGGCCCAAACACAAAATATTTACATTTCTTCAACAAACCGGCCCCGTGGAAGAAAAAGAAATGTACAGAGTCTTCAATATGGGGATAGGATACGTTTTAATAGTGGCTGAGGACTTCGCCGATTCCATTATGAAGAAGCTGAAAAGATATGGCGAAAAGGTTTATAGAATAGGCAGAATTACAACAGGTAACGGCAACGTTGTGCTCAAATAACTTATGCCATGATGTCCGATTTAAGGAGGATGGAACTCTTTTCAAGGATATAAAACAAACCAGACCAGGATTTTCCATTCGGATTTGAATTTGCGAATGCAAATATGATACAATGTCAATATCCAGGGGCTTGGCGGTGTCGCTGAGTATTTTACAAGGAAGTTGCAGGCAAAAAAAAGGAGGTAAATCATGAGCGGAATCTTTGGAGTGGTCTCGGAGGGAAATTGCGCAGAAACACTTTTTTACGGCACAGATTATCATTCACATCTCGGCACTGAATATGGGGGTATCGCAGTACTTGATAAGGATTTTTTCCGCCAAATACACAACCTTAATCAAAGCCAGTTCAAGTCAAAATTCTACGATGACTACAAACATATCAAAGGCAACAAAGGAATCGGTGTAATCAGTGATTACGACGAACAACCGATATATCTTAATTCCCGACACGGGCCATTCTGCATCGTCACCAGCGGTTATGTAGAAAACGCCGAAAAGCTTGCTAAACAATTACTTCGCAAGGGAATTTCTTTTAGCGAAGTCAGCGGCAGAGCGGTCAATACACCAGAGCTTATTGCAAAAATAATCAATCAGGGAAATAATTTAATCGACGGTATGGAAAAGGTATTTGAGGCTATTGAGGGTTCCTGCTCGCTGTTATTACTGAATAAAGATGGAATATATGCAGCCAGAGACAGACTTGGACATACACCACTCATTGTTGGTCACAGACCAGATGCATGGGCCGTGACTGCGGAGACAAATGCCTTTCCAAACAACGGATTCGAGATTGTCAAGAATATTGCACCGGGCGAGATAATACATCTCAATGAGACAGGGATGACCCAGAGTAAGCCGGGCAATGACAGTCAAAATCAGATTTGTGCATTTCTCTGGATATATACTGGTTTTCCGGCGTCAAACTACGAAGGAATCAATGTTGAAATTGTCAGGGAAAGATGTGGCAGATATTTAGCAATGCATGATAAAGATATCGAGGTTGACCTGGTTTCGGGTGTCCCGGATTCCGGCGTAGCTCATGGATTAGGATATGCAATGGAATCCGTCAAACCTTTTAGACGTCCCCTGGTTAAATATACACCCGGTTACGGCAGAAGCTATACACCACCTTCACAAGAGACGCGAGACCTGATTGCCAAGATGAAACTTATTCCCATCAAGGAGGTTATAGAAGATAACAGCATTGTCATCTGTGAGGATTCAATAGTCAGAGGAACTCAGCTCAAGAATTACACTATAAAGAAACTATGGGACTGCGGGGCTAAGAAGATACATATCAGACCTGCCTGCCCTCCTTTAATGTTTCCCTGCAGGTTCAATCTTTCGACACGTTCGATTAAGGAGCTTGCCGCCCGAAAAGCCATCCGAAGTCTTGAAAACAAAGACATTGAAAATGTCTCGGAATATATCGACCACAATTCAGAAAAGTACCGTAAAATGGTCGAATGGATAGCCAAAGACCTCGATGTCACCACGCTGAGATATCAGACCGTCGAGAACATGGTTAAAGCTATCGGGCTGCCTAAAGAAAAACTGTGCCTTTACTGCTGGACAGGTGAATGCCCAAAAACAGTTAGCTCAAAATCAAAAACAAAGATAATCGACGCAAAGAAACCAGCCGCAAAGAAACAGGTTCAAACAAAGGTCGAACTCTAAGATCATAACTTCCGTTTTTTGTGACGTTTTCAAATTAATAAATATGCAGAAAATAAGATATTCCACATTTACTGCTGCATCTCTGGTATACGTCGGTTTTGCAGTTTATCTATATCAGCCGTATTTTGAAAACTTCCATAGATTCCAATTTCTGCTGGTTGCCAATCTTTTCCTTGCCTCTATGGGTTGTTACTTGCTCAGCCGACGTTGGGTCTCAGGTTTTATAGAGTCACTTTTAGCTGGTGCCCTTTACGGCTTCGGGCCTTTTACATTATCTCTTGCAAAATATCACCCGACCGCCGGTTTACTGGCAGCTTCCATACCATGGTTGTTCCTTCCGGCTGCGTTTAGTCCTAAAAACAGGCGGCGGTGGCTAAGCGTAACTTTTGCTGCGCTGCCATTTCTGGCAATTGTATTATTTTTCCAGGTTACTACTCACTTTCGGTTATTTACAGTTTCAATGCAAGCCAGGCTGAATGTTGCTGAATTATACAGCTTGTTGGCTCCGTTGGTTGCAGCCAAGCGAGGCACTACTTTGATCGGCTTTTATCATATTCCCATGGCGGCACTGATTATGGGCTTCGCCATGCTGATTGCTGCCCGGCGTTTTGGTGTGATGGCAATTTTAGCCGCCAGTATTATTTTAACTTTTTGCGATCCAATTAATTCTATCCTTGAAGTTAGTCCAATTATCTGGCTTACCATTAGCACTCTGTGCTGCTCGATAATAATTGCCGTTGGCTTGCAGGGATTTGTCTCAGCAGGCTTTGCCGACCGCAAGTGGATACTCGCAACAGCGATTGTTACTGGCATTCTCGCTATCGTTACATTACTTTTGGCGACAAAATATTTTCAGACATTTTTAGGACTTGGTTCAGGATACGCCAGGCTATTCACCAAAGCGGCTAAAATGTATATCCTCGGGACAGTTGCGATTGCGATTGTTTTCTTTCTATCATGTTCTAAAATGCGATCGCACCGGCTGCGTGAGGTGACACTTTTCGCTGCGATTGCATTGGATATGTTTCTCGGAGCGACTTTTATCCTCGATGCTATTTTCTGAACTATAAGTTAGAGATAGCTTTATACTTATGAGAATTTTTCTCTTTCGATTTGTCCTAATAAGAATCGGCCGTCGTTACGCATAAAGTTAATGATGGAATCGAATTGCTGATCGATAAAACGTGCATCATTACAAACAACTGCTATCCCAATAACCGCATTTGTCTTGGTGTCCTGATGGTCAACTTCAGCAATTGAAATATTGAATCTGCTTTTGAGCCGACCTATCAGGCTCTTTACAACGCTTCTTTTGCCTTTGAGCGAGGTAATCCCCGGCAAAGAAATATGTGCTGTCATGACACCGACAATCATATCGGCTTCTCGTTTCAAGCTTCCATACGCTGTTCACGTATTTTCTCCAGCAGTTTTTTAGTGGCTATAATGCCGTCGTTTTCGCTGAGCCGGTTCCCTTCATATTCGACATTGACATAGCTTTGATAGCCTGCATCAAGAACAATCTTCATCATACGGTAGTAATCGGTCCTCGTCTCATCGCCATTTTCGTCGAAGTCGTAACTTTTCGCACTTACGCTTTTTGCGTATGGCATCAAAATCTCGACGGCATCGTAACGGTCAATTTCAGGTGGAAAGTTTCCAAAGTCCGGCAATGTCCCGCAGTTGGACAGATTAACTTCCTTGATGACAGCAGTCAGCCATTTGGGATTTGACGACAAGCCGCCATGGTTCTCGACAATCACGTTGAGCTTATGCCCGGCGGCAAATTCGCACAAACGTTGAAGTCCATCAGCGGCGAGCTTTTGCTGTTCCTCATAAGTACCTGCTGAAGCAGCGTTGACTCGAATCGAGTGACACCCAAGATACTTGGCAGCTTCAACCCACTTATAATGGTTTTCGACAGTCTGTGTGCGTCGCTTTGGATCCGGGTCGCCGAGATTGCCCTCGCCGTCGCACATAATCAGCAGGCTTTTAACACCGTTATCGGCCGCCCGCTTTTTCATTTGGGCCAGATACTGGGTATCTTCAGCTTTGTCCATAAAGAACTGGTTGACGTACTCAACAGCCTCGAAATCCAGGCTACGAGCCTCCTTTGCAAAGTCGAGATTATCCAGCTTCGGTTTGGCCCGGCCGAAAAGCCTGCGGTGTAATGACCACTGTGCCAAAGAAATCTTAAACGGCATTTGTTTGCTTCCCAAGACCGCATCAAAACTGGCACAACTTGCCAGACAGAGTCCTCCGGCCGTACCGGCACTGAGGGTAAGAAATGTTCTTCGATTTATATTCTCCATTTTAAATTCTCCTATTTACCATGCACAGTGTCAAATCTGTTATCTCCATCTTGCAAAGGAACATCAATATTGCTTAGCTTAACCAATCTCACTTTAATACCCCAGGGTTCTACGTCTTTTTCGAGAATGTTCTGAAGATTACTCGCTATCTGTTCGCGAGAGGTACGAAGTGCCTGGGCCGGCTGTTCGCCGCACTCATTTCTCAAAATAGCTCGAACTACATTCTCAATTGCTTTTTTATAATTGTCCACTTCAAAAAGAGCTTTTCCCGGATCGTCTATTCTGTAACAAATCATAACATCAAGTCTACATTTAATACCGTCACTTGCGACAATCGTTTCTCTTTCATAGGGAATTGTTGTTTCTTTACACTGGATCAGAGGTGCATTCTTGTACGGACGCTGATAGAAACCCCAAAGACTCCATATACATCCAAGCCCGGGGTTGCACGATTTTCGATATTTTCCGAACGTTGTAACAACAAGGGCATTTCCCTGTGGCACGGCATAGAATTTACAGAATCCAAGTGTGATAAAACAAAGTACCCTGCAAATAAAGGGTTGTTCCGCTTCCAATCGCTCCAAATCAATATCTTTAGGTTTTTTCAAGTCTCTATTTGGGACGATCTCAAGTACCGGCAAATCCTTTCCAATTGTTTTATTCGCATCTTTTTTAATGCGTTTTCGACCTTTCGAAGAGAACAGATAAGCAAAACCCCCGAACAGGAAACCGGTGCCGCCACAGACATATACAGGTAAAGGCTGATTTTTTAACGCAAACCATGCATTACTAAACGAGCTCAATCTATCCAGAGTCGCTTTATTAAAAGATATTTTCACGTTATCAATCTGACCAAAAATCAATAATCCTAAAAGAAGAGCTAAAATTCCCATCAAACAAGCAAAGAAGAGTGTTTTCATTGTTCTAATCCATAAATATTTTGAAATGAAAGAAATATCCTTCGGTTCATGATAAGCTTTATTATAACAATCAATGCTCTACAGGCTCAAACAAACTAATCCAAATCATAAACCGCCACGGCATTACAGTCAATCCAATTATTGCTGCTATCTCGGTAGATGGAGAAGATTCGAGTATTTATCATGGCATAATCAATGCAGAGACATAACGATATTATAGTGGATTCCTACTGCATCTATATAGAACCACAACCACAAATGAAATGATTGATTTCATTCAAATCGCAGCAGTTTTAGGCCGGAATTTTCATCCGGTTCTCTACTGCCGCTTAATCCCTCAATCTCGATTATTGTCACTTCAAGAATCAGGAACGTTTTAACCTCTCCCCTTGGGCAACCGACAACTACTTCATCTTTTTTGCCGATTGCAGTGTGGATATGCAACCTCGGACCTTCATTATCACAGTAGATCGTTCCGACACCGAGCACTTCACCCGGGCCGGTAAATTCTTTTAAATTGCCGACGATTTTCGGTTCTTCCTGCTTCGGTCCGACAATGACATCGGCCTTCCTGAATCCGCCGGTAATTAAAACCGCAGCCGATTTAATGTTTTCGTCAATTGCAATTTTATGGATGGATTCGTAAAGGTCTTCACCTTCAAACAATCTCGCTGCGAATATTCTGCCTGTTTTACCTATGGCATATTCCATTGTGCAATCCTGTGCGAAGGTTGCTATTGAAAAACCTGCC
>CAZMWN010000101.1:0-11112 GCA_964569935.1 uncultured Pirellulales bacterium | reverse complement strand
CAAGGATGATAATAGCTACCATGTTGTCAGTGCCACCGGCTGTATGTCTTGCGATATGGTGCTGAATGGTTTTATTATCACCGGTGGACAGGCAGATGGCCCGATCCCATATAATACAGGTGGCGGGGTGTATATTGACGGCACAAATCTGATGCTCATAAATTGTACTATCTCAGATAACAACGCCGCTTTCGGTGGAGGCATTGCATCCACAAACAGTGGTTCACCTTACATTTTGAATTGTAAAATAATAGATAATAGTGCCCAATTTTTTGGTGGGGGTCTGTATTGCTATTCCAACAATATAAATCTAATAAATTGTCTGATAACAGGAAATACAGCATCCCTTTCAGAGTACATTGGAGGCTCGGCCATTTATAATTTAGGCAGTAGTATGACACTTATAAATTGTACAGTTACACAAAATCCGGCGCTGAATGGAATGGTGATAGCCAGTTTCGCAGGGCAACTCCCAGCCAGTAACTACCTCAACATATACAATTGCATTCTATTTAACGGAGGCAATGAAATCCTGACAAACCATCTGAATACAATCTCAGTCTTATATACATGTATACAAGGCGGCTGGATGGGCACGGGAACAGGAAATATCAGCACAGATCCAATGTTTGTCAATTCCGGAGATTACCAACTTCTGTCCGGTTCCCCTTGCATCGACGCAGGGAACGATTCGTTATTACCTAATGATACAGGTGACCCGGATAATGATGGCAATACAAGCGAACAATTGTCCACAGATCTCAACGGTGCAGCTCGGGTACAGGGTGCCCAAGTGAATATGGGCGCCTATGAAAGCACAGGTACAGTTACTCCTCCACCAGATTCAAGTTGGCAACATATCTATACAATCCATGTTACTCATACTAAAATTCAAGAAAATCCCTCTGCCTCACTCTCTACAGTAATTGCAATCACCTTACCTATTCCTATTCAAGGAATACTCAAGCTTGAGATTACACCAGCATCGGCAGCAGGAGGTAACTGGAGCACTTGGTTTGATCCCGATCCCGGCGTCGTCGGGCCTGGTAGTGTAACTATGACTATTCGTATCCAGGCAACTAATGTTGACCTCACTCAATTCCCCCCCGGACCTGACCAACATATTGCCAATTTGAAAATATTCGTTCAACCAGTTCCATAACAAGACTATTTCTTATTATCTTATAAGGCCTGCGAAAAAAACTCGCAGGCCTTTTTTCATATCATTTTCAAGCCTAATAACCGTCGACCTCTCCGAGAATGTACAAAAAACTGGAAGTTAAGTTGCCTTTTACCAAAACAAATAGGAGAAATTTTAAGCCCTGTAGCCCCAAACACTATACAATTATCCATTTTATCCTTATTGTTAAAAACTTTTTTACATGGATTAACATCATAATGATTATGACTTCTGACGTTGAGACTTGTCATGGAATAAATGGGTAAACAATGTTTAGAAATTTATTGAATAATAAAAGGTACACATATATAATTATTAATCACAAAAGAGCCATACGTCAAATTAAGGGCGGCTTGGCATGATTGCGGATGCATACAAACTTGTTGTCACACAAATTAATCAGCGTAAAAACTACGACGGACATGAAGAGACTATTCCAAAAAAGATACTTTAAAAAGATGCTCTCCGGCATAGAAATGATTAAGATGGGAGTTCTTGATCGTCTTTCGGAAAGATTCAAGGGAATATACGGGCAGGAAACTGCCGACTTTCTTGCCGCAGCAGTGGTGAACGAACTGTTTTGCCAGAAACCTTCAGACCCTCACGCCCGAGAATTTTTCACAACAAACAAGGATGTTATTGAACGGGAACTCTCTAACCTAAAATACGATGACGAAATATGCAAAGTAATCACTCAGACAATACGCATGAAAGCATCGTTATCCGTCGAACAGAAAAATGATAAAACTAAATCATGGGATGACCATATAGACAAATTAACAAAACTGGGAATATTTATTCCAAGTGAATATACGCCAATCCCAAATCTTTTCCTTCAAATAGCACATGAATTTTCTGAGGGTAAATAAAAAGTATCAAATCTCGGTTCCATGAAATTTATCACGTATTGTTATTGTTATTTTCATTTACACCCACTCGAAAGGATCCAGCTTATAGTAATTTCTCAGCTCTTCATATAATTCCGGATGTTTCTTTTTCATTTGCCTGGGTTTTTCGAAAAAAGTCTCAGTTGCTACCGCAAAGAACTCGGCCGGATTAGTTGCCCCGTATTTACTCATGACCGCCCTTCTGCCTTTTCTCTTTTGCAAGGCTTCGTATTCCCCGCTTAGAACACGAGCCCACGTTACATAGCTGGACCTATGCTCCAGTATCGGTGCTCCATCAGCGGCTCCATCTTCCTGGTCCAGTTGATGAGCGAATTCATGGAGCACGACATTCCGGGCATCGGTGACGTTCGAGGTTCCACCTGTCACGCTGTCCCAGGAAAGAACAACCGGTCCGTTCTGCCATGACTCTCCAAGCCGAACGCTGTGCCCATCGATTGTAATAATACCATCCGAAGATTTCGTCTTGGCCACATAAGTGTGAGGATATACAAGAATAGTACTGAGTTTTTTGAAGCGGGTAGTTTTTCGGTTTAACAATAACATACATGCCTGTGCTGCAATAGTAACCTTAATTTCATCGGTCATTTTCAAACCACCACAACCCTCAAAATTCTTTTCGGCAATAAATAAATTTACCAAGCCCTGAAGTTGCTTTTTTAATGAATCCGGCAGCCGATTGTAAAGGGGCACATTCTTTTGTATGATTTGTTCCCAACGTTCGGGGAAAGACATAGTTAACAGACGTTTACGCTTTGCCCGGCGGGAGAGACGTTTTCCGACAAAGAAAGCCAAAGCCAATCCAACAACTACAATTATATACTTTACTATAGACATTTAAACGCTCTCTCACGCGACCGGTCATTTACGGTATAATTTCCGCGAGTAATTTATTACAGTTTTATCCCACAGAACTTGCAGTATATAGCGTCACTGTCATGACCTTCGGCACTGCAATTTGGACATACCTGAGTATTCGATTGTTCTTTATGAGCCTGTGATAATTCCACCGTAACAATCCCTGTCGGAACTGCGATTATCGAATATCCCAAAATCATTACGATGGCTGCTAAAAATTGCCCAAATCCGGTTTCTGGCGATATGTCACCGTAACCAACTGTCGTCAGAGTCACAATCGCCCAATATATACTACGGGGTATACTTGTGAAATCACCCTGCTGGCCTTCAATCACATACATTAACGCGCCCATGATTACAACCAGAGTCAAAACCACAACAAGAAATACAATTATTTTCCGGCGGCTTGCATACAAGGCTTTCTTAAGCACTATAGCTTCCTTGGTATGATGGCCGAGTTTCAAGACCCTGAAAATGCGGAGCACTCTCAGAACTCGAACCACCGACAGATAGCGACTACCAAAAAACAGCAAACTCATATAAGTCGGAAGTATTGCCATCAGGTCAATTATGCCGAAGAAGCTAACTGCGTATCTTATTGGCCTGCCTACACAGAGCAATCGCAGAACATACTCCATGGTAAAAAGAATCGTAAAAAACCATTCAACAGCATATAGTAATTGGCCATGCTTGGCTCTGACAGAGCTTACGCTGTCGAGCATGACCACAACAACACTCAGCAAAATGCATATGATCAATACAATGTCAAACCATTTACCCGCTGGAGTATCTGCTTCAAAGATTATCTCAAACAATTTCTGACGCCAGGTCCGACCGTTTGCATTCTTTTTAGCAGGATTCATGTTTCACCTATTAAGGAACTTCAATGAAGGCAATTCTTATTCTTAGTTCTGAGAATCTTAGTCTTATATATTATGTCGTCATACACCTATTTTAATCGTAAATATTTTTGCAGATGGATTTTGCTCTTTCTCATAAAGGCAGTTAAACCTTTAACTATCGAAAAAACAAGATCAAGAGAACATAATTAGGACTGGATTTCCTATGAGTCTTTTAAAACAAGCTGATACCAAATGTATGAAGACTCAAGTATTTCTTTGGATTTGACATCGATTTACACCGAGAAATTCTCTACCGATGCCTTATGAGGTTTTTTACTCTCTTGTTCAATAAAATACTGGATTTTATCCAAGCAGCAGGTCCGGTCAACTTTTTCAGTGTACACAACATGTGCACGGCATTGAGCAAGACCTCACCCGCCCTTCTTGCAACCACCCATTGTCGTAGCTAAAACAATTCCTAACAAGACCAATAACACCCGATTTTTCATATCTTCCTCCTTAAGCCAGCTTCATCTCAATTCTATGCTGAACTCCACTACAGAACTTCAAAATCGTAATGAGAACAAAATCATAGTATCTTTTTTGAGGTAAATAGTAAAGGGAAATATTATATTGATACAATCCATGCCTGTGAAAGTGACATAAGGACAAAGGCTGGAATGCAGAATCTTCTTGTATAAAAGCCAATTTTTACAACAACAATAGAACACAAGAAAAAATATTCCCTGAAAAAATCCGTTACTCACACACGATATATCGCCTTATGTTAGTGAAGAGACAACAATATAAGTTAAACAATAATCAGGACAGTAACTACAGAATTTAATTGCTCTTTGCTGAATGATTAAATTTGTAAAAATATAATGTTGTCACTGAAAAACAATTCATAAGGGAGCCCAATCATGAAAACGGGGAAGATCTATTTGTCTGTCTTTACATTCATAATTTCCGGATTATATTGTCCCGCCGTTTTTGCTTTAGACCCAATGGGTCCTCCGGCAACAGACATAGAACAGGGACAGTTTAAGATCGGGGCTGATTATTCACACAGCAATATGGATCTTGAACTGAATAACGGGACATGGCTTGAATATCTCGACGGCATCTTTTATGACTGGGGCGAAGCTGTCGATCTGACACTTAAAAACTTCAAAATTAACAGAGGTTACACCAATCTTGGATACGGAATCGCTGATAACTTCGAGGCATTTTTTCGACTTGGAGGTTCAAACGCCAAATTCAGCGACTCAATTTGGGAAGATTCGGAAAAGTTCGATAGCAGAGCCGAGCCTGCTATTGGATTTGGCATCAAAGCAACCTTCTTCGAAGAATACAATCTGAAATTGGGCGGATTACTTCAAGCTAACTGGGCCGGGTATGATGGAAAATTAAATGCAAAACACTGGGCGGCATCCGACTTCACTGAAGTAGATATCACAGAAATACAAATTGCAGTGGGCATAACCTGTATATTGTCTGATCGCGTGTCAGTTTATGGCGGTCCGTTTCTACATTTTCTTGACGGCGAACTGAATGACATCTTTAGTGAAGTGGACACTGGAACCGGAGGCCTATTAACTTCGGAATATTCGTGGGATATTGAACAGGACTCTACCTTTGGCGGTTACCTCGGTACTCAAATGGAACTTGCCGAAAACTGTTCTTTGAACATTGAGTTCCAACATACGGCGACAGCAGATGCCTTTGCTGCAAGTTTTTCCTGGAGATTTTAACAATAGCTAAGTTTCTATAGTCAATGACAGGGTATTTGGCTTGAAATTCAACTGATCTGTTTCTTAACTCAAGCTATAATAGTAATCATTGTCATTTTGGCTCTTCATTTTCATTAGTGTCGTCTTTAGAGTGTCACCTGTGTGTTTGAAGGTAAGATTCTACCAGCCGAAATTCGGATTGCTTTCGAATATTTCTATCTGCAGCCGGGAAAGCACGCAACAAATCACAACTATATCCACCTGCCAGCTATATCTAAATACAAGCATATTTATGCCTATATGCTTGAAATTTAATCCTAAAAATGATATAATATACATTGGACTGAAGGGACTCTTAAACCACTCTAAGTACTTTTTTAAACGTGTTTTATATCACGGAAAAGACCGATAATATATGCTGCTTTATGGCTTGAACAACCATAAAGTGCATGAAGAAACTGTCACGTAACTTGGGTTGTGAATTCACTACTCAAAAACGAATTTAGAACAAGTACAAGAGAGGATATTTTTAAAGCAATATTGGAAAAAATTTTCGCTGTTGAAGCGATAATTTTCACATAGCACTCCTTGGGCTTGGAGAGTAAAAATTGTGGAGGTGGATAATGAAAAGAGGAACGGCTTTACCAAAACCCAAAAAACTGGGAGAAATTTGGTTATTAGGTTTTACGTTCGTATTAGTTGTATTGAGTAGTTCAGCCGCTTTCGCCCTGGACCCCTTGGGACCCCCGGTAGCTACTTTGGAACCAGGACAGATTCAATTAGGTCTTGATTATTCCAACAGCACAATGGATCTTCTACTGGATAATGGTAAATGGGTTGAAACTATTTATGGTTCATTCAATGATGCTGGCAGAGCAATCTCGCTGACACTCGATGGCTTCGAACAAAATAATAGCTATATTAACTTAGGATATGGTGTTGATTACAATTGGGAGGCCTTTGTCCGCCTTAGTAAAACAAAAGCTGAGTTTGGTGGCGCCTTAATAAATGAAGGAGAAAGTTTTGAAAGTGACTCCGTGCCTGCTTTCGGAGGTGGTATCAGAGCAACTTTTCTCGAGGAAGGGTATCTAAAAATAGGCGGAATAGTTCAAGCTAATATGGCTCACTATAATGGAAAACTAAATGCTCCGCAATGGGACGTACCTCACTTCGTTGAGACCGATATCACAGAAATCCAAATTACGATAGGTGCATCCTATATGTGGATAGACGGCATCTGGATTTATGGAGGCCCACTTATGCACTTCATTAGCGGTGAATATACTGACACACACATCGAAGAAGCGGATATCGGCGGTCTTTTATTATCAGAATACTCATGGGATATCGAAGAGGACTCGATGTACGGTGGTTACTTTGGTACCCAAGTGGACATTGGTGAAGATTGCTCTTTGAGCATTGAGTACCAATTTACCGGGGCAGCTGATGCGTTTGGCGCGAGCATTGTTTTGAGATTTTAAATAATAGAATTCTCATTACTTACTGCCGGATATTAGTTAAATTTTGCAATCATAGATGATATTACTTGCCTTACAGCGCCTATACCCTTATCATACCTCCAAGTAAAAAATCTATTCAAGGATTAACACAATATGGATATTATTGTAAAAGTAAAGGAAGTTAAGGGCTCTTGCCCAACATTCAAAGTTGGTGATTCTTTTATTCTGAAAGCCGGTTATCAACTTGTATCCGAGGGCCCGGTTTGCATGCATGCTCTTTCGTCTATTATGCCCTTCTATAATGCTCTTTTTGTTTCCGAACCCGCCCAATGGGGTCTGGAAGGTAAAGCTGATAAAGATAAAGCCTACGTTCAATGCCCCGACCCGGTCGACCATACCGGAGGTGGCACAGTTATTTTTGAAATAAGCAAGAGCAAAGCCGCCGGCTAAGACATGAATATACAGGGAAATGGGCGGTATAGGACTTGAACCTACGACCTCCTGCGTGTCGAGCAGGCGCTCTAGCCAGCTGAGCTAACCGCCCCAAGCTATAATTTACCCCACTTTATAAAAAACAAACCTATATTACAAGAAAATTAAACGGTAAATTCCAATATTTCAGAAACTAAAAGCAACAGGCAATGCCGTAATATACGGCTTGATTTGGATTGCCGTCTTGGTCGCATAATTATGAGACTTCTTAACTTACACAGGTTCGGAAACCGCCAAAAAGCATTGTCTCAAGACAGTTGCCAAAGATTCCCAATGTCTACCTAATTTCCAATACTACTACCGACTTTGCCGGAAGCGTTGTTGTCAAGATATTGCCTTCGAGCTTGAAGTCGCTGAAAGTTGCAGGTTTTACCCTCTGAGGATTCTCAAAGGTATTATGAGCGGTAATAGTTTTGGCGGTTAAAACCCGTCCGGATATTTCTTTGGATTCGGCGCCTTCAAGTGCACAGCGGACTTCCGCGGTACTGCTCGGATCCAGATTGCAAAGCGATATATGAATCCTGCCCGAATCATCTTTTGATGCCGAAACATTCAATGACGGAATACTATCATTTCCAAACTGATAATCGCTGCACTGTAAGTCAACAGGGAGCATTATGGCATCATGATGAACCTTATACATCTCAAAAACATGATATGTCGGTGTAAGAATCATTTTTTCGCCTTCGGTTAGAATCATTGCCTGCAAAACATTATTAGTCTGAGCTATATTGGCCATTTTCACGCGATCGCAATGCTCGTTGAACGCATTAAGAAATATGCCGGCAGAAATTGCGTCACGAAGTGTGTTTTGCTGGTAGAGGAAGCTCGGATTCGTACCGGCTTCGGCATCCCACCACGTACCCCATTCATCTACATACAAACCGATACGCCCACGCGGGTCGAACTTATCCATGATCTCTATATTACCATCCAGCAACGGGTAGATTGTAAGCGTGTTCTTCATCAGTGCAAACCACTCTGCCTCATCAAACTTCGTCGCACTACCCTTTTGGTTTTGGCCCCAGGTGCCGGATCCTCGGACATAGTGATGTAAACTGATTGCATTCATGTTTCGACGAGCGCGTTCCATCACAATCCGCATCCAGGGGTAATTCTCACTTCCGGGCCCGCATGCGACTTTAACAATCCGGTTGCCGGAGTAGTTACGCACATAGGTCTGGAAGCGATTGTAGAGTTCGGCATAAGTTTCGGGAGTCATGTTACCCCCACAGCCCCAGTTTTCGTTGCCCACACCGAAGTACTTCACCTTCCAGGGCTTGTCACGACCATTGGCCCGACGAAGATTAGCCATTTCACTATCCCCATCGAATGTCATGTACTCGACCCAGTCCTGCATCTCTTCGACCGTACCCGACCCAACGTTACCTGCTATGTATGCCTCACATCCGAGCTGTTCACACAGATCCAGAAACTCATGGGTTCCAAAGGCGTTGGTTTCAGTGACCCTGCCCCAGTGTGTATTAATCATTTTGGGACGTTTATCGCGTGGGCCGATACCCTCTTTCCAGTGATACTCATCGGCGAAGCATCCGCCGGGCCATCGCAGCACCGGTATTTTAATTTTCTTTAACGCTTCAACCACATCATTGCGGATGCCGTGTGTGTTTGGAATCGGCGAATCCTCACCAACCCAGAAGCCCTCATAAACGCATCGACCCAAATGCTCGGAGAAGTGACCGTATATGTTTCCGCTGATCTGCTCTGTACCTTTATCTGTGTAAATAATTATTCGATTTACAGTTGATTCCTCCTGGTCAGCAGCATCTGCCGTATACACATGCCCACAACCAATAAACAGTATTAGAGAAATAAAAGCAATCCCCTCAAACAATCTTTTACTAAATACCATATGTTTCATTTTCTGTCCTTTCACTTTTTGTTCTCTCTAAAAATCCCCGGTTACAAACAGAAACTTTTTTCCTGCGACTTTCCATAGTAATCATCCGTGGTCATGCAATGCTTGATTTCCGGAATAGAAAATCAAAAAGCACTGTTTGCAATCATGTAATACACATCATTCCATCGAATTTCTTTTTTAAACTCCCGGATCGTGGTCTTATCATCGATAAGTAGATGTTCAATACCTGCCATTGCGGAGAAATCCTCGAGATACTCTTCGTTTATTGCCATACTGAAACCGGTATGGTGTGCACCCCCCGCATGTATCCAAGCGGCCGCCGCAATCTCGAGATTTGGTTTCGGAATCCAGACAACACGTGCAACGGGAAGTTTAGGCAGGTCCGCTTCCGGAGCAACAACATCACACGGATTTACCAACAGACGGAATCGGTTACCCATATCAAGTATAGATGCATTAACTCCCTGACCCGTAGCAGTATTGAAAACAAGGCGCCCCGGATCAGCCTTTCCACCGATTCCAAGTGGATGAACTTCCAGTTTGACTTCTCCTTCCGCAATCGTGGGACATACTTCGAGCATGTGCGCTCCGAGAACCATGCTCTTAGCGGGATTCAGATGGTACGTATAATCTTCCATAAAAGAAGTTCCACCCTTAAGACCGGAAGCCATGACCTTCATTGCTCGAACAAGTGCAGATGTTTTCCAGTCACCTTCTGCACCAAATCCATACCCATCGGCCATAAGACGCTGTACCGCCAGGCCGGGAAGTTGTACTAAACCATGAAGGTCTTCAAATGTAGTAGTAAAAGCATTAAATCCACCTTCTTCGAGGAATGCACGCATACCGAGTTCAATTCTTGCTGCTTCACGAATGGCTTTTGCTTCTGATCTTATCACTTCATATTGCTCATTATATCCCCTTACCAGGGCTTCACTTTCGGCATCAGTGACTTCTTTAACTCTGGCAACGAGGTCACCAACGCCATATCCTGATACGGAAAAGCCCAATTTTATTTGCGCTTCGACCTTGTCACCTTCCGTAACGGCAACTTCGCGCATATTATCACCGAACCGAGCAATCTTTCCGCCCTGCCAGTCGTTCCACGCAGCCGCTGCCCTCATCCATACGGCAAGTTTTTTCTGGACAGCTTCTTCTTTCCAATGGCCAACAATAACTTTTCTGTCCTTACGCATACGGCTTAAAATAAATCCGTACTCACGACCTCCGTGGGCAGACTGGTTCAGATTCATGAAATCCATGTCAATAGAATCCCAGGGGATATCACGGTTAAATTGAGTATGAAGATGCACGATAGGTTTAGTCAGTGCTTTAAGGCCTGCTATCCACATCTTGGCAGGTGAGAATGTATGCATCCAGGTTATCAAACCAATACAATTGAGGGTGGTATTTGCTTCGGCACATAACTTTGTTATTGCATCAGGTCCCGTCAAAACAGGCTTGAAAATAACCTTACATGGGATGATGGCAGATTTATCGAGTGCCGCTGCAATTTCTGCAGAATCTTTATCTACCTGTTTTAGTACCTCCGGTCCATAAAGGTGTTGACTCCCTGTTACGAACCAAACTTCGAATTGTTTAAGATTTATCATTTTAACTCTCCTTAAAGATATCCCATTCATGTAGGAATATCTTACATAAATTATACAAACGAAGCTTCACAAGCCCTTAAATTGCATATAGTTATGTGATTAAAACCACAATAATCCTGACTCCAGGAGGCTCTTGTGGACAAGTAT
>CAZMWN010000100.1:0-11129 GCA_964569935.1 uncultured Pirellulales bacterium | reverse complement strand
GAACCTCGTCGAGGTTCTGGTCTTTTGCACTCGTGACATAGATGATCGTCGGACCTGGTTCGGGTTCCGGTTCGCCTCCGATCAACCGTGCATTGTCGAAGTAGTACGCACCAGCCTGATCAGAATTCGTTGCAATAACAATCTGGATATACGGGTCTTCTTCCGGAACCGTAAACTGATCAATAACTCCGGAGTAATCCCATGTCCACGTTCCCGTAATGGTAGTGCCTTCGGTGCCCGGATCGGTAAGAGGTATAGCTCCGGGTGAATCGGGATTAAGCGTATCGGTAAAGACTACGCCGGCCATACCCGTTGGTGCTCCTGCTCCGCCCACGTCACTCCATCCAAAGCCATTGTTATTGAAGCTAACCTGGTACACCTGAGCGTAAGTAGTGTTCGGGTCCCAATCTGCACTGTTGTAAGTGACATCGATTGCAAACGCCTTGTTGGCTATAAACGCATCCAATCCACCTATGTCCGCCAGTGAAATGGATAGATTCTGTTGCCAACCACTACCCGGGCTCATTTTAAGTGCACTGCTGCCGAGCGTTGCACCTGTCTCGCTGAATGTGTACTTGGGTGCTCCAATCGATTCAATCGTCCCGCCACCCCAGTCGATCCAGCCATCATAAGAGCCGTCTTCCCAGTCACCGATTACAACATCGGCGTAACTTGTGCATGCGAAGGACAGCACCAAAAAAGAAATTAGAAAAATAAATTTTTCACGCATCATAAACCTCCTTAAAAGGAATCATAATATAGAAACAGACGATAAAGATTTTTACCTCAATTCATTCCATTTCAACATATATCTGCCCAGGATAAATGTTTAACGATTTGACAATACCTCCTTCCTTCAAGAACTAATTTAGTTATTGAAAGGTAAAAATCAAAAACTCTGGAGCATACAACTCCAGTGGTCTGACCTTAATTTGCTTTAATATTTTCTGGATAGCTTAAAAAACAAGCCAAAAATCACCCATATGAGAACTAAAGTCTACTGATGAGCGTCTATACAAACACAACTACCCAATAATATTTTATACTAAATTAACTGTCCTATTGTCAAGTTAAAATCAATGAAAAGATGGTTTTTTTATATGTAGGACGTGTTTTCAGGGTATTACAGTGTACATTATGTACTTGATTTCCTGGAAATAGAATTATTAGCTCTTAAGGCCATGAAATTAATGATCCGGTGGCTTGTAAAATTTCATATTTTTTTACAGGTTACAGGTTTTGTTAAAGCCGAATTCTAAGTTGTGAAGAATGTGGATTTATCTACATTTGTATATAGTAAATCGGGCCTTAAAAGTAAAAGCCTGTAACTAAATGTGAATTCAAAAACCTGTTCTTTGAGGGGTATGACTTAGTAAGCCGGAAAGTTCCTCAACCAGGCCGGCCAGTCCTCATCCAGAGCACCGCCTGCTTTAGTCCATACACCTGAAGTGTTAAACTCTCGGTGCCATTTTAATGTCCAGAGTTCTTTAAGGCCGACACGCCTTGTGGACCAATCCATGAACAGGGAATTAATAAAGCCGTCATGTCGGTTGATGCAGAAATGGTTCATTTCCCCAGTTTGACCTTTGTCACCGATGCCAAAGGCATCCATGGTTTCCGATGGAACATCTGTGTCGAGTGGCCATGCATCGTGCCATGTGGAATCGGCAAAAACAGGTATGTTGTCTGCGCCCTGGATATCGTTAACATTTTTCCAGAACCATTCTACCGGCCGAGTGCCTCTGTCTGTCCTCATGTTATTGGTCCAGGAATTAATGCTGTAGCTGAATGTGTAAAGGTGATGTTCGCTTCCGGGTGTCTCGATTTCACGCGAGGCCGCTTTAAAAGTACCCCAGTCAGCGGAGTTTAGCATCAGCCGGGTTGCGGTTGGGCATAAAAGCATGTCCCAGTTGTCCTTGTAGTAAGGTCTCAGTGCATTCATCCATAATGCTCTTTCACCAATGTCCCAGCCCGGATTGAAACTGCCGTTGTGGTCGTCCGTGTAAAATTTAAAAATCAATCCCCATTCTCTTAATCTTGCCTGACACATCATTGTTTTTGCCTGGTCTTTTACGCGGTTCAGGGCCGGCATCAATATCGACATTAATAGTGCAATAATAGCAATGACAACAAGAAGCTCTATTAGTGTAAATGCTCTATTATCTCTATCTGACATAGATTCAACAAATATTTTGATTAGATCATGTTAAAGAAGAAAACTTTTAGTACAATACTTTTTCATCATTATTACTGTAGAGAAAATTAAAAATACTTCACAGTATCCAATGCATTTATACTAACATAATTATCGGGATTTTTCAATATTTTCAGTTTTTTTTTTAGCTATGTGAATGGCCTGTGTTGATAGCTGTTTTACGGTAAGACGGAGGTTATGGATAGTATATTTAATAAATTGGCTGGAATTGGAGGATTTTGCCATCTATAATTGTTCATCGGCAGATTTAGTGAGCGATATTCAAAAAATGGATTTGAATTCGGCCCCGACCAATAAGGAGACTGAAAATGAAAGGCATGCATTCAAAAGACGATCAGACAACCCGGCGTAATTTTCTCAAAAAGACCGCCGCGGTCACGGTAGCAGGATTGACGGCTTCATCCTTACTAACTTCATCCGGTTGTTCCGAAACTATTGTTTATCCGTTCAGTGGGGCAACTTGCCGTTTAACTGATGAGAAAAACGTAATTTTGTTCCAGGGTGATTCGATTACCGATGCCGGTCGTAACAAGAGAAACCAGAGTAACACCCATGACTCAAGGGCACTGGGAAATGGTTATGTTCTGCTTGCCGCTTCGGAGTTGCTGGATGAGTATTGCCAGGTAAAACCAAAAATATACAATCGTGGGATTAGCGGGAACAAGGTGTTCCAGCTTGCTGAGAGATGGGATGCAGATTGTATTAACCTGAAACCCGATATCGTCAGTATCCTCGTCGGTGTCAACGATTACTGGCACGTTTCCAAACATGGTTATAAGGGTACCGTCGAAACTTATGAAAAAGATTATCGCGCTCTTATCCAATACACACGTCAGACGCTGCCGGAAGTGACGTTGGTAATTTGCGAGCCGTTTGTGCTTCGCTGCGGCGAAGTTGACCAGACGTGGTTCCCCGACTTCGACGGCTATCGAGTTGCGGCGAAAAAAGTCGCCACCGAATGTAAAACGATATTTGTTCCGTATCAGTCGGTTTTCGATAAGGCCGCAAAAAGTGCCCCGGCCGATTATTGGGCGGCCGATGGCGTTCATCCGACTTTGGCCGGTGCGCATCTGATGGCGAAGGCATGGCTCAAAACCGTGTTCGGATAATGATAAAAGCCAATATTTATGACTGTCGTAAGTTTTATGTATTGTCGAGAATTGGGAGATAGCTCGTGAAAACGATTGATTTGCGCAGCGATACCGTGACTTTGCCGACACAGGCGATGCGGGAAGCGATTTTTCATGCCGATTTGGGCGATGATGTTTTCTCAGAGGACCCGACGACAAACCGGCTTGAAAAAATGTCGGCCGAGATTGTGGGAAAAGAGGCGGCGTTGATGGTCGCCAGCGGAACAATGGGAAACTTAGTATGCATCCTCACCCATTGCCAACGCGGCGAAGAAGTGATTTTGGGCGACCAGTCGCATTCGTTTCTCTACGAAGCCGGCGGCATGTCGGCACTGGGAGGGATACATCCGCATACCGTAGTTAATCAGCCCGATGGAGCGATTCTACTGGAAGATATCGAAGCTGCAATACGCGGTGACAACGTGCATTTTCCACGAACGCGGCTTGTCTGCCTGGAAAATACTCATAATCACTGCAACGGCTCTCCCCTCACAGCTAAATACACAGAAAAAGTTGTGGCGCTTGCCCACCAACGTGGTCTTAAGGTTCACCTCGACGGTGCCCGGATATTCAACGCCGCTGTGGCCTTGGGTGTGGATGTTAAGAAGTTGACCGGCTCTGTGGATACGTTAAGCTTTTGCCTTTCAAAGGGACTATCAGCACCGGTTGGTTCGGTGGTATGCGGTTCCGGTGAATTTATCGCTGACGCCCGTCGAAATCGAAAAGTGCTGGGAGGCGGGATGCGGCAGTGCGGAATTATCGCTGCGGCGGGTATTACAGCTTTGGAACAGATGGTGGAAAGATTAATAGAAGACCATGCAAACGCCCGGCGATTAGCCGAGGGAATCTCACAAATTCCGGGCTTGTCTATCGATTTGGAGAATATTCGTACGAACATTGTATATTTCGATATTCAAAGCGGGCAAATCACAGCCGGAAAACTTGTGCAGCAGCTTGCAGGCAGGGGGATAAAAATACTGAATTTAGGCCCGGCCCGCCTCAGAGCTGTAACGCATTACGGCATAACCGCCGATGATATCGATTTAACACTTGATGTTTTACGAAAAATTATGAAGGAACCGTAAAAGTAAGGACAGCCCCACGGTCCCTTATTTTTCACAACGGAAGTTGAAAAGTGCCTGACTAAGTGTAAAGGGCCGGCAGTTACATAGCGGATTCAATGACCGGCGCACAAATTGTTCGTACTTGTACGCACAAAATGTATACCGTATCAAATGTCCTATCAGTCAAATAGGCGTATCTGTTAAAGACTTCCATTTCTTGCCTCAAACGATTATAATAGGATTTACGATCTGGAGGTTTTTACTATGACAAAATGGATTGTGGGGCTCATGATTTGCGCTGTCTGCACTGGACCGATACATTCGGTCCTGGCTGATACGGTGGTGGTGTTCAATGAGATCATGTACAATCCCGCGAACGACGTGCAGGAGCTGGAGTTTGTGGAGATTTACAACACCCTCTCCTTTGACATGGACATTTCGTTGTGGAAACTCGCAGGCGGTATTGAGTACACCTTCCCGGTCGGTGCAACCGTTCCGAGCGAGGGATGTGTGTTAATTGCCAAGTCGCCGTCCGCGCTCGAGGCAGCGACAGGCATCTCCGGCGTTCTTGGGCCATTCAACAGGCAGCTGGCCAATGGGGGCGAATCTGTTCGGCTCGAAAATAACAGCGGCCGCGTCATGGATGAAATCGAGTATGGCGACGGAGGCCAATGGCCGGTTGCGCCGGACGGTTCGGGTGCATCGCTGGCCAAGATCGATCCGTTCACTGCCAGTGTACCCGCAGACAACTGGCATTCCGGCGGGGTGGGCGGTACTCCCGGCCAGTCCAACTTTGGCGTTGGCGAGGATGGTTCCGTCATGGAAACCACACTGGTGTCAAAAAACGCTGTATGGAAGTACCGCGATCTGGGAACCGACCCCGGCTCTACCTGGATGCAGCTTTTCTACGACGACAGCGGATGGGCTTCGGGACCTTCGGTACTGGGCTACGGCGATTCATGGGTGACCACGTCCGTCAGCTATGGTCCGGACAATGCACGTAAGTATCCGACCACCTATTTCCGTCACCACTTCACTGTGGATGATCCCTCGGTTTTTTCGGGAGTGCAGTTCAGCGCGATGATGGACGATGGTGCGATTCTCTACCTGAATGGGACGGAGGTTGACCGCATACGCATAGATGAGGGAACGATCACCTATCTCGATTTTTCAAACGATTCCATAAGTTCGGGCGAAGAAAACAGCTACGAGGGCATTGCTCTTTCCACTAACCTGCTTCAGGTAGGTGATAATGTACTTGCTGCGGAGGTGCACCAGTATACCGCTGGCAGTTCCGATCTGGCGTTTTCCGCCGAGTTGATCGGTCAGGAAACATTGACTCCGCCGGCATCGAACGCCGACCTGCTCAATCCCCCGGATCTGGTGATCAACGAGATCGCCGGTGTGACCAACACCTCGTGGTGGATCGAATTGAAAAACAACAGCGATTCGGCGCTTGATTGCGCAGGCTATGTCGTTTCCGTTGCCGGTGATTCGGCACGCGAATACACACTGTCCAGTTCATCCCTGCCCGCGGGAGGATTCCTTCTCCTGACTGCCGCCCAACTCGGCTTTGCCGCCGTCGATGAGGAACCGATCTTCCTTTATCGCCCCGGCAAGAAATCGGTTGCGGACGCGCGCGTGGCCAAACGCTCTTTGCGTGGGCGCTATGGGGAGGCGTGGCTGCATCCTTCGATACCGACGCCGGGTTCCGCTAATACCTTCGCGTTGAATAACGACATCGTGATCAATGAAATCATGTACCATCATCAACCCACGAATACCGGGAGTGTCTACGCGGAATCGGATGAAGAATGGATCGAACTCTACAACCGGGGGCCGAGCACCGTGAATCTCTCCGGCTGGAAGTTCGATGACGGCATTCGTTACGACTTCCCCGCCGGCACCATGCTCGCATCAGGTGAATACCTGGTGGTGAGTGATTTTTCCGGTTCCCTTGCCAATGGCGGCGAGCGGATCCTGCTCGTGGATGCATTGGGCAATCCTGTTGACGAGGTGGATTATTTCGATGGCGGACGCTGGCCTCAATGGGCGGATGGAAGAGGTTCAAGTCTGGAGCTGCGCGATCCCTTTGCCGACAACAGCATCCCCGAGGCCTGGGCTGTCAGTGATGAAAGCCTGCGTTCCGGGTGGCATGAGTACTCGTACCAGGTCACGGCCAGCGCAAGCCCCGTGGGGCCCGATAGCCAGTGGCAGGATTTTGTGCTGGGGCTGCTGGATGCCGGCGAGGTGCTGCTCGACGACATCAGCGTCATCGAGGATCCCGGCGGCGTCAAAACGGAGTTGATATCCACGCGCGACTTTGAAAACGGCGTCGGCCACTGGCGGATCATCGGCAACCATCGACACAGCGAGGTGATCGTCGATCCCGACGATCCGGCGAATCATGTGCTGCGGCTGGTGGCCACGGGGGCTACCGAACATATGCATAACCATGCCGAGATCACGCTGGCCAACGGCCAGAGCGTGGAGAACGGCAAGACCTATCGGATCACCCTCCGGGCCAAATGGATCAGCGGCTCGCGCCTGCTCAACACGCGGCTATATTTCAACCGTGCAGCTAAGACGCACGTGTTGCTGGTCCCCATGGATAACGGAACACCGGGGACGCAGAATACGACCTATACAGGCAACATCGGACCAACATTCGAGCAGATGCTGCACAATCCGGCCGTACCGGATATGGCTGAACCGGTGACCGTTTCAGTTGATGTGAACGATCCGGACGGCGTCGCCTCGGTCCATCTCTGGTATGCGATTGACGGCGGTACATGGCGGCAGACGGCCATGAAAAACAACGGTGAGGGACATTATTCCGCGACGATTCCCGGACAGTCGGCCTCTTCCATCGTGCAGTTCTATGTGGAGGCCGAGGACGGCCTGGGAGCCATCTCGATGTTCCCTGCCGCCGGACCAGATGCGCGTGCTCTTTACAAGGTGAACGATGGTCTGTCCGATCCACTGCTGCACAACTTCCGCATCATCATGACGCAGGCCGATGCCGACTGGATGGATGACGATCGCAATTACATGAGTAACGATCCGATCGGGGCCACGGTGATCTTCAGGGATCGTGACATCTACTACAATGTAGGCGTACGCTTCAAGGGTACCCTGGCCGGCAGGCACGCGTCACTCAAGGTGGGTTATCGGGTCGGATTCAATGCCGACCAACTCTTTAACGGCGTACTTGATAACGTGTCGGTCGACCGTTCGGCACTGCCTGGTTTCGACCGCATGCCCGAAATACTTATCCACATGGCCATGAACCGGTGCGGTGGGACGATGAGTAAATATTCCGATATGATCAAGGTGATTGCGCCGATCAGCAGACATACGAATCCGGCCCAGTTGCAGCTTGGGCATTACAGCGATGTGTTCCTTGACGGACAGTTCGACAACGGAGGCGACGGGGAGATTTTCGAATTCGAATATATCTACTATCCCAGGAATGCCTTCCCTGACGGCCACAAAGATTATGGTGAAAGTGGAGGCCATATGGGCATAGGCATCCGGAATCTTGGCAGCGATAAGGAAAATTACCGCCATACATTCCTGATCAAGAACAAACGGGCTCGGGATGATTACAGCGGTTTGATTAACTTTGCCACAGTCATGGGTATGACCGGCTCAGCATTCAACGACCAGGTCGATAGTGTGGCCGACGTGGATCAATGGTTACGCTACCTTGCCTATGGCATCGTCACCGGGAACACGGACAACTTCTGTCGTGGAAGCGACCACAATGCCATGTTCTACCGGCGACCCTCCGACGGGCGGTTCCTATATTTTACGCACGACTTGGATCATAAGCTGTCCACCCCGCAACTGATTTCCGGTAATGACTATTTGCAGAAGATGGTCGCCGCAGAACCCGAGTGGGAGCGGCTTTACTATGCACATATGCACGACATTCTTACCACTGCATGGAATACCACGTACATGCAGATATGGACCGACCGGTTCAGTGCCCTGATTCCCAGTGCGAGCGGGAATTTCGCAGGTTTCCTAAGCTTGATCGGGACCTATCACAACGTGCTCTCCGCCGAGCTTGCGACAAAAGTTGCTCCGGCCTATCCCTTTGCCGTGACATCCGGTGCCCAAACGGTGGAGTCGCGGAACGTCACGGTGACAGGCGATGCCTGGCTGGATGTGTACGAGGTCTATCTGGAGGGGCAGGATACTCCGCTGTCGCTGACCTGGACCGCTTCGGGAAGCGGAACGACGCGTACCTATTCCTGGTCCGCGGCAGTTCCGTTGGATCCCGGCGTCAATACCCTCGCCTTCCTGGCCTATGATTACCGTGGCAACCTGGTTGGGTCGCATACCGTGACGGTCACTAGCAACACAATGGGGGACTAAGGGGCCGTGACTCACTACGGCATAAGTGGCGATGATATCGATTTGACTCTTGATGCCTTACGAAAGATTATGAAAAAATCGTAAAACTAAAGACAGCCCCACTGTCACTAATTTTCTGATTCTTTATTTCTGAAAAATAAGGCACACTTGTCGATAAGTTGATAAGTCCAACAACAATTTATAACTTCGAGATTTCACAAGTCTTATAAGACCGGAATGATTTTTGTAATTCTTAAAGAAAGTGCGAATACTATGGTGCTCAAATACATGTCCATCTTTGTATCTATTTTTTTCAAAACACCTCTTTGTAATGCTTTGGTCATTTCGTGGTACAATCAATACAAAATATCCCCCCTTCCGCAAATTCCTGTACGCTGCATCAACCATTTCTTTACGACTTTGATTTAGAACAACATCGAATGTGCAAGCATTAAGTACAAGGTCTAATCTCAAATGTTTTTTTGCGAAATCTTTGTTTGAAAATACTTTTACCCTATTTGAGTAAATACGTGAAGATATATACTCTGGGATACTCAAGCTATCTTTACCAAAGAGCCTCTGCTTTCTCAAAAGTTGTTCTTCTTTATCAACTAAATAAATTTTTTGGAATAATTCAAGCAACAGTTTTAGGTGACGCAGCTTTCCACAACCTTGATCTACAACTCTAAATTGGCGCATCGAGCCATTCAAACATTCTGATTTTCTCAGATTCTCTAAGGCTATCTTTATCATTCTATTAGGAGTAGCCGTGCTTGCCTGAGCGGTATATTCTGGATATAGTTCAATTTTCGCCATAAGTCATTCCAAACTTATCGTGCAGCTTAATGACTTCTTCATTAAGTTCGCTTGGAAACTTTTCATGGATTGCTTCAATCTCATCCATTGTAGCCTGTCTTGTACCGTCCCTAAATAACTTAATAAGTAAACGGTTGATTAGAAAAAAGATGCTAATAACCATATAAGAATAAGTCAGTTTTGTATAAGGAAGTGTTTTCTTGTATGTAAGAAAAACGATAGTGATAAAGTAAGAAAATAGAACAATCTCATTAATCTGAGTTATCCAATATTTCATAACTTTTTCATAAAAACGAACACGCAAATTCTTGTTGATTCTACTTTCATCTTCGCCATCGCCAACAAAAACATAAAACGGCTTCATAAATTGATAGATGTTCTGTGATGCCTTATGCCAAAAGGATTTGTCAAGACGATTAGCAATCGGTCTTGTTAGGTATGGCAAGAGAAAGTCTAATGTGTAATAGTAACGCCATCGTATGACATACCTGTCGTAAATCTTGTCATGTATTTCGAGTAAGTAAACCAGTACCCAGCTAATGAATGAAAAGATAAACATAATAGATACGGCACTACCTAAATTATTAATCCATTTCTCTTTGAAGTTCTTCAACCATTCAACAAAGGTTTCACCAAACAAGAGAAAACAACCGAGAATAAAGATACCTAAAAGCAGGACAGATGTGTACCAAGTTAAATTAACTTTTACATCCTGATATGTTTCAAGTTTCGCTGTAGGTTTCCAGTCCATTAGTTATCCCCCTTAAGGATTATAAAACTGTAATTTAATCTGAGTTCAACATTGTATTTTTCGGATATATATCGGAATGACTTAATTGCGGTAACTACGTATTTTTAGAGGTATAAACCTCATTCCTTGAAGAAAAACGGAGGTAGGTAAGAAATGCCCCCGCGACGAATGGCAGGTACTAAACGAAGGCAGTGATTGAGTTGGGTGGTATTAGAAGGCACACACAAGTACTTCAAATAAAATCCTCGAAAGTAAAATAGCTCCTCCAGTGAGCTTTGGAGCTAACAAGCTTTTGCAATCGCTTACTAAAGATTATAGAATCTACAATACTCCATAAGTGTATGCATATATACTTATGGAGTACGCCAACCGACAGCGAATTAATTCATTTGAGAAGTTAGTCATAGTATGCCAATCACTAACCACGAACCACGAGTTAAGGACAATTTGCTTAAAAACGGGGAATTCTCTTGTAAATTGGCCGGTTTTGGGTATAATATGTGTCTCCCGTAAGGGACGCCAAAGGCGGAACAATCGATAGTTCATTGTTTGTAGTTCACCCCTTAGGGGTACATAAAAGATTGATGACATCGTCATTTGTCCATCGTCAATCATCCATCGTTCATCGTTATTAGGGGGGCGGAAGCAGCGGACTCTTCGAGGGTAAATGAGAACATGAGTAAAAGGGTGAATCAGGTAAAATACACACTCATTAACGCATATACACATCAACGCATATACACAACTTGTTCGACAAATGTCGAGAGTTCTCTACAAATCGGCCTTTTTTT
>CAZMWN010000099.1:0-11148 GCA_964569935.1 uncultured Pirellulales bacterium | reverse complement strand
TACGACGGCATGTATACCTCCATTGCGACTGATGATTTAAATGGTGACGGTGTAATAGACATTAACGATTTGACAACCTTTGTAAATCAATGGCTTGCTAATTGTCAATAGGTCGTCCGTATTAGTTCCGGCAACGGTAAATGAAAGTACATATCGTTGTCACGCTTCCCGATGGGAGCTGAATCGTTATCTGTGGATTATAAGAAGGCATCCATAATAACAGATTTGTTTCCATCGGGAATTTTTTATACCCCTTATCGCAATACGCATTCCTTGGTCCCGTAAGGGAGAGCGAATGTGGCATGGGCTTCCAGCCCATGAAAACACGGCCAAGATGGCCGTGCCACGAATTGGCTTTGTTTGGGTTTGAATTGGGTTTGTTTTGGCTTTGTTTTTATGCCTGTTAAAAACCGCTTGTTGGCCATAATATTCTTATATCAAAGAGCTTACATTTAAAAAAACTTGTCCTGAGCGTAGTCGAAGGATTGGCTTTGTTTTGCAAAAAAAAGGTCGATTTGTAGAGAACTCTCGACAATTGTAGAACAAATCGAGTATATGAGTTGATGCGTATATGTGTTAATGAGTGTATATTTTTCCTGATTTACCCTTTTACTCATGTACTCATTTACCCCCACGGGGTGAACTACGAACAATGAACTATCGATTGTCCGTCTCATATTCTATCTGAAAACAATCGATTTACAACCAAAATCCCCGTTTTTAAGCAAATTCTCCTTTACTTCTGACTCGAGGTTCGTGATTAGTGGTTCGTGCTGCGTATGTCGTATATCGAAAAGGCACAACCCGCCGGGTAAACCAGCGGGCTAAATAATTTATCCCGTGAGATACAAAAATATCCCCTAAACCCTGTATCCTGAACGCTATACGCTATCTTTTGTTAAAAATACGTAGTCACCACAATTGACAAATTCGTTTGTCATATTGTAGTATAAAATAGCGAGAAAGGTGTCTCACCATATTTACATGGAGGGGATTTTTCGCTTTTTCAAGCATTTAGATTAGTAATATTTTATGATAATAATGTCACTGAAAAAGTAATCAAGAATTTTTATTCTTGTCTTTATTCATTATGTCAAGTGGAGTTGGGCTATGAGAAATAAAAAACAGTTATTCATCATTGTCACAGCTATTTCAATTCTGTCAATCGATATTTGCTATGCTGCTTCTTTTAGCACAGGCGACGCTGTAAGAGTTACAGAGAATCTTAACGTTCGTACCGGGCCTGGAACTAGCTATCCAGAAATAACTGATGATCCAGATTATGATCCGGAATACGCTCCAACAGGGACTATAGGAATAGTTCTTAGTGGTCCTGTATCTGCTGATGGATTTTTCTGGTGGCGAATTAATTATGGACCAGGTTTATATGCTGGATGGTCAGTTGAAGGTGGACTTGAAAAAGCCCAGGACATAACTCTTACTCTATATGTTCACGAAGGCAGTGCAACGGGGCCGGTTATTGTCGGAGCAAATGTATCTGGTCAGGATAGCATAGGAAAAAGCTTTAACAAAACTACAAATTCTAGTGGTTATGTAACAATTAACGGCACACCTTCAGGCAATGATTGGCAGTTTTCTATTTCAAAGGGTGGTTATGCACCAGAAACATGGTCTCAACCAATAACACATACACAGACCAGACATTCATACATGCAAGTTCAAACACCAAATCCACCAACGTTAGATTCGCCATCAAATGGTTCTCACCAAAACTGCGGAATTACTTTCCAGTGGAACAGTGTTTCTGGAGCTACTAATTATGAATTATCGGTAAAATTTCCAGGTAGTTCTTCATGGACAAGCGATCAAACAACATCAACCAGTTATGGTCATTCACCAACACTAATTGGACTATATCGTTGGAAAGTAAAAGCTTATTCCGGTGGTAACTGGTCTGATTATTCGGCTGAGTGGACTTTCTACTTTGATGGTGTATCCGCTCCAACTTTATCTTCACCTTCTAACAGTTCGCAAGTAACTGACGTAAAACCAACTTTTTATTGGAATTCAGTTTCCTGTGCAAATTATTATGAATTACAGCTTGCCAGGAATAGCGCATTCACTGATATGGTTAGAGATAATTTATCGATTTATGGCACATCCTGGAAATTAGACAACCAAAATTTATCCGTTGGTCAAACTTATTATTGGAGAGTTCGTTCTAATAGCCCAATTGGGTTATGGTCTAATGTATGGCATTTTACGGTTTCTACAATTCAATATACACTTAATGCAAGTGTTGTTGGTGGACATGGTTCGGTAAGTCCGACCAGTGGCAGCTATGCTGTAGGCACTGTCGTAATGTTAACAGCTACACCAAATACAGGTTATCGAGTTAAAGCATGGAGCGGCACGAATAATGATTCATCAACTTCTAACACAAATACTGTAACGATGAATTCGAACAAGACAGCCACCGTAGAATTTGAAGAAATTCCAGTTACTCAATATGCACTTACAGCAAGTGTTGTTGGTGGGCATGGTTCGGTAAGTCCGACCAGTGGCAGCTATGCTGCAGGCACTGTTGTAACACTAACAGCTACACCGAATACAGGTTATCGAGTCAAAGCATGGAATGGCACGAATAATGATTCATCGACATCCAACACAAATACTGTAACGATGAATTCGAACAAGACAGTCACCGTGGAGTTTGAACTTATTCCAGCGACTCAATATACCCTTACAACAAGTGTAAGTCCGATTGGTAGCGGTAGTATAAATCCAAGCGGCGGTAATTATGCATCCGGTACTGAGGTTACTCTTACTGCTTATCCCGATTCAGGCTGGGAGTTTGACCATTGGGGAGGAGCCGCCTCAGGCACAAATACATCAGTAACTATCACAATGAACTCAAATAAAAATGTAACTGCGTACTTTGTGGAAACAGAAACTCCAATCACCAAGTATGATCTCACAATAAGCATAAGCGGTCAGGGGAACACCGACCCCAGCATTGGGACTCACTCATATAATGAAGGTGAGCAAGTGACCATAACAGCTTATCCCAATCCAGGATGGGAGTTTGACCATTGGGAAGGCTATGTATATAGCAACAGCCCTTCGGTGACCCTAATAATGAACTCAGATAAGAGCCTTACTGCCTTCTTTGTGGAAGTTCCGAATCTATCTCCTGATCCTCCAACGCCAATCTCACCGGGTTCCGGCTCAGAACCAGGGCCTGTAATTAGTACCCTAATACCAACACTTCAATGGGAAGGTGTGCCAGATGTGGATTATTATGCTTTAGCTATCAGTGAATATCCATATGGTAGAGATCACATTGTTTACAATCCACAACAAGTTTATGGCACATCACATGATGTCCCTATTGGAAAGCTCGAATATAGTAAGAAATACCGCTGGAATATGCAGGCTCGCAATAGTCATGGTTGGAGCGGTTTTTCCAACACGCTGTACTTTCAAACACCACCAAAACCTACTGCCTACCTAACCTTAGATGCTCCTGATGAAGCGAAGATGGGCAGTGCTTATGATGTATATTTGGAAGTCAGAATGGGATATCCTTGGCCTGGCGGTGAGGTATCAGTTGTAGTAGAGGAAAATAGAGGTCCAATTCACGCAAAACATGACATACAAGATCAAACTGCATGTACTGTCTACGTTTTTAATAATGAAAGTAGTTCTTGGATTCTTACAGACAACGATTATGAATTTGGTAAAGAATGTATATTATTGAACATACCCTCAGATGAAATAGTACGCTGTAAACTTCAGGATTATCACCAATGGTTCTGGATTAAAGAGTGGAATTGGTCAAGAGTCGCAGATGTCATTATTAACATTGGATTAGATCGATTTATTATGACAGGTGCCGGATTGTCGTTAAACGTTGTGCAAACGGCAGCCACAGCTTTAGGTGCACAAAGTGAGATTACTTATACATACACTGCTATCTGTGAAGAATTTCAACAGTCAGATTCAACGACAGTTAAAGTACCTGTTGGAAAATATTTGCTTCTGGGCAACAGTATGGTTTTAAGCATTGACGGTTGGGTTGCTACTACTGCTGCACCATTTTCGGGACCATTTGCTCCAGTGCTGTTTGCTCTCGAAGCTGGTTGTATCATATCAAGTGAAGTGCAATATGCACTTGCCTCGGATCCGCCTGACTTTAACTATGCTGATATTGCAGAGATTGTAATACCTGATATTGCAGAGTTAAATGAAGTTGATGATCCAGATTATAGAGAAGCAACCGAAAAAGTTATCGAACTTGCAGCTACAAGTCAAGCTCTTCTTACTTCAGTGGAAAGATATGAAGGTGCTAAGATTGATGGAAGGCCGATCTTTATGGCTTTACAGTTGAATGCCTGGAAATTCTATGCTCAAAGAAAGGTCGAGCTCACAGAAGAACTTTCAGATTTCTTTGGTCCTATTAGTTCAACATCGCCAATTCCTACACCGGAGGAGATTCAGGCAATCAGGGATGAATTTGACGCAAATGGTCTGCCTGAAATTGAAAAGAGCATTCTTGCTAGTTTCGGATATACGCCTGAGGACATGGATGAAATAGTCAAAATTGTTTCATCGTTACCAGATGAATATTTTACTTCGCCTGGAATAATTAAGGATGCTATGGATATGCTTGTAGATAACAACAAAGAGTATATTCTAAACATTCCAGATATACCTGAACAGGTAGTACTTGACAAAATGAATTTCGATGATCTTATCATTATGGCTTCATACTGGCTGGATACTAATACGCCGAGCTGCATAGGTGACCTTGACGGAGATTGTAATGTCGATTTTAGAGATTTTGCTATTTTATCTCAGCACTGGAAGTTAAGAAAAAATACTCCCTTTGGGGCAGAAGAAGATTTTGAAATGGGTGATTTCAGTACCTTCAATTGGGAGTTATCTGGTGATGCAGACTGGTATGTTACTTCAGAGCAACAGAATTCCGGAATGTGTAGCGCTAAGGCAGGTTTGATCGTAGATAATCAAAGCAGTGTTTTAAAAATAACGCTTGATTGCTTTAATGGAGAAATTAGTTTTTATTATAAGGTCTCTTCTGAATCGTATTTTGATTACTTGAAGTTTTATATCGATGGAGTAGAAAAAGGCAAGTGGTCGGGCAATAAGGACTGGGCACAGGTATCTTTTCCTGTCACAGCAGGAAGAAGAACTCTTCAATGGTCTTACATGAAGGACCGCTATGTATCAGATGGCGATGATACTGCATGGATTGATGATATAACCTTTCCTCTGAATTGAAGATAGTAATCTGTCATCTACAGGTCTGCAATGGCAAGATTATGAAAATGGGGGAAGATTCGCTTATTCGCTAATTCTCTTATTCACGCAGTGCTATAGGCGGAATTAGTTTAGTGCGTTTTGTGGGAGGAAGAAGAAGCCTGGGCCGACATCTTCGGGGTACGGCGTGCCGCCGTCGGCAGTAATAGAGACCTGCATAGGCACAACTTCAGTCGTCGAATAAGTTTCAACATGACCATCAGTGTATCCGGCACGCAGTTTGATTTCAGGAACATTTCCCGGAGCACTCTTGCGAGACCAGTAAGATGAAAGAAGATATGTTTCAGGAGTAATATTCGCTCCATCAAATGTTTCACAGCTACCATAGCAACCGGGACTTCGCCAGTGATTATATCCGAAATAGTCACTTACAATCAGCTTGCTGTATCTTGAGCCGCTCGCCGGACTGCGCGGCCCTCTGAAAATTCCACGTCCCTCAAGATATCCCCTATAGTTCCAATAGTAACAGTAAGTACCACCGACCGGGTCGGCGGGAAATGACGTCTCGGGATTGTTCCAATCGTCACCGGCCTGCCATGCCTGCTGCAGATACCCGTATTTTCGCGGTGCGTTCGGGCAATACATAACGCTCGCATCGTCGATATAGCCCTGCAGGTACTCGCTCATGGCCCGGTGCAATTGCGGGCTGCGACGCCTGTTACCTATCAGCCTTGTCGGGTCCGTCCAGTTCCAGTTATTACCGAATCCTATCGTAGCCACCGATTCGGGGTACCTATCGTTGTTGCCCGATGCAAAAAGGTTAATAGCGGCTGTCACCTGCCTCTGGTTGCTCATACTCACTACGGCATTGGCTTGACGTTTGGCACCGCTCAAGGCCGGCAGAACAATAGCCATCAGTAGCGATATGACGGAAATGACTACAATGAGTTCGACAAGGGTGAACCCCATCTTATTTCCATCCCCTACCTGCATATTTTTATGCCGGATGCAGATTTCTCTATCCTCCTACCGAGCTGAAGCGGCACCTTTAGCGCAACCCCAGCGCCTCGAACTAATTTTACCTATTATACTTGGCCTATCATTATATGTCAACCTGGAAAAAAAGTTTATTATTGGACCACTTAAGCCAATAATTCAAAACCTTATGTATTCTATACGTTATAAATTTGCTGTCAGATGCCCGCTAATGCCAAGATTTTCCCTTAATTTGGATAGCCGTTACGCCCTTTACAAAGATAAGACCTTTATTCATAAATACTTAGCAGCACAAACGATCATAAATATAAAATGATTCTATTTTCCAACGGCGGCACTACAGTAAGTCTTGAGTCTAAAATGAACTGGATTCAGCTTGAAAATATCTATTACCAGCCCAATCCTTTCATATTCCGTGTGGCAATAGAAATCTTTATATTTCGATTTTAGCCGTCTAATCCTGGTTGTTTTATTCGAAGGTTTGCTCAGTTTGTATCTCAGGCGACTGATTATCATCCTCGGTATCAGTCCATAACGGCGAACCACTCAAACTTGCATACGGCGTCCCGCCGTATGCACCCATATTGACTCTTCCTCCGTCAGATTCGCGTCCACGGTGCATGCCGGGGTCACCTTTATTGATACATGGACTTGTCTGTGAGTCCGTTACCCAACCTTGCGATGGCGAATATCTGCCGTATCTTGACTGTAAATGGTAATCACCATTGGCGGGATCTGCGAATAAGGGATCTTCGCTGATGTCACCACGGTCTAAGTCGCCGTCTTCCAACGTCCCAAGACAACTATAGTAAGCACGCGGTTGGAATAAGTCACTAAAAATGTCACCACTTGCATTATTCCATAGAATACAATTAGTTATAATCGGGCTCGCTCCTTCATAGGCAGTAATGCCAAATTGGTTATCTGCTATGGTCAAATTAATCAGTTCGGGCGATGCACTGGAACATAAAATAGCAGCTTCGCCGCAATTAGTAATGACGAAGTTGCGTAAGACGCTATTCGAACTCTCAGCGCCGTAGAAAGAAAATGCGATACCATCGACCGGGGCTTCAATCACGGCTGCATCGTCTGCGCTCTGAAGGGTTATTCTCTTGCTATCGAAAACTATTTCTTCCTGATAAACACCCGGCCAGACCATGACAATATCGTCATTAATAGCCCAACTAACCGCCCCTTGGATGGTCCTAAACGCTTCGCTTTTGCTTTGGCCATAATTATCATCGCTACCGTTAGAACCATCAACATGGATGATTAGAGGACCACTACTTTTACTTGCCTGACTGGTCCCGCCATAAGCACCCATATTAATACGCTTGTTATTTGGGAACGGCTCCGAACTAACCGGGGACTGCGGATCGCCGGTATCAATACAAGGGCTATGACTCGAATCTTCGACCCAATATTCCCAGCTTGGATTATATCGGCCCAGGACCGAACGGAGATGATAGTCTCCCGAACCGGCCGATGCGAATAAAGGATTTTCGTCGAGATTATCCTGTCCGGTAAAACCTCCCTCGATATTTGAATAAAGAACCGAAACACTTGAGGCCGAATTATTCCATATAGCCGGGCCATCGTTATACCAGATGATACTATTACTTATTACGACATTGCTGCTTTCCGAATGAACACCCCCTCCAACCGACCCTGATGCCGGTGACAGTTCGTTGTTGGCAATCGTACAGTTCGTTACATTCAGGTCAACGGAACCTGCAAAAATGCCGCTGCCGGCTCTTGCCGTATTGTGCGAGATAATACATCGCTCCAATTCAACATCCGCAGAAGATCCTCCACAATAAAGACCTCCACCGTCAATATTACCCTGAGCACTATTATCTGAAATATCACAATTAGCTAACGAGGCCGAACTCTGCCAACAATATATTCCCGCTCCGCGACTGTTATAGTAACCAGTATTTTCCCTGATTTTAGAATTGATAATTGTGGCGTCTGAATCTCTTATCAGGCCCAAGCCAGCCCCATATCCACCGGATTCTGCTGGCCCCAGACCTCCGGCACGGCATTGCTCAATCACACAATCAATAATTACCGGTGCCCCCCCAACAGAGCCGACCCCCCCTCCCAGCTCTGTTGAACAATCTGTTATTATACAATCAATAATACTCGGGCTGCTGAATTCGCAGTAGATGCCGCCGCCGACCGGGTGTGCGGGACTTGAATTCCAGCTTGCATTATCCGCCGGAATATCCGAACCCGGTATAACGGCTCCTCGTATTGTAAATCCACGCAAAACTGAATCCGGTCCTTCGTCTTGATGGAAATAGAAACCTCTATGTCCCTGTGTAGAACAGTCGATGATAGTTGATTCCGGTCCAGCTTCAGTGCGTAAAGTAATCGCCTTGCCCTGAAAATCGATATCCCAGTTCCCCTGCCCACTGTAAGTACCCGGAGCAACCTCTATAATGGCACCATTTTTTGCAGCATTAATCGCTTCCTGGATAGTACTGAAATCTCGTGGTACTACGATATAGGCGGGGTATGCTTCTAAATGCACATCTAAATTATCAATCAAGACTTTTGTTCCCCAGAATCTGACATAACATGTGCCACGAATCGATTCTATTGGGATATTATTGCTTCCAGAATCCAATTGCACCGGGGTTGACCAACTGACACCGTCTGCCGAGAGCTGGTATTGTAAATAGCCTGATGCGATGTCAGTGCTGTACGGAAACCGCACATCAAGCCGCAACTCTCCTTGAACAGCCCCCATAAGCTTTTGCGAACCGATTGGGAAGCAATAACCTAAAAGGGCTGGTTCGTCGTTATAATCTCCGAATCCTAATTCGTGCTGTTCTTCGGTATCAAAATAATACAGATATGCCTCTTCTGATGGAGGAAAAGCTCCCTGTGGCCAGAAAATGGAGTGCACATAGCTGTCTGTTTGAGCTTTTTCAGTACTGAATCCATCCTGATATCGGTATGTATATGTCCAGCCGGCCTCAACCCGACCAGGAGCCAGGCACACCGTTACAGAGGCTATAACAGCGGCAGCAATGTAAAACAAACTTTTTCCTGGTGGCTTCATCGAAATTAATCCTGTTGAGTTCTACGATTTTTACCCATTCGAAAAATTTCTTATGAGCAACAAACAATCATATAGAGTACTTCATCTCCATTCACACAATTCTCCATGTTCCGGGAATAATTCGTGTGCTTACAACTTCGCTGGCCTAATTGAGTGAACCCTCCAACAGTTGCACAAGCCACAAGAGATCCGAGCTATCCCTCGAAGACGTTTGTTGTCTTGGTCTTCTCGGAGCTACGAACTCTTCACCAATATCATCAATAGACTGAAGATATGAGAACTTAAGATTTCCTCTGCTACCCTGGTCGGTAGAGAAGGTGATTTCATCAATTACATCCTTTTCCAAATCAATATTGTAAACGATTCTTATATCATCTCGAATCAATTCTACCTTTGCATACCGGCTGCCTTGTGTATGCTCCGTTTCAAACAGAATACCTTGTTCGGCAGCGTCACGACGTACCGTATCAATTGTGTGCATTCCCATCCAGGGTCTTCCCAGCCCTTTGAAGAAAGTGCCACCCTTATATATCCCAAGCGGGACCTGTGGTGAACGATATGTATAAGCATTTTCAAAAGTATCGACTATCGTTAGTGAGCCAATTTGCAGTTTCAGCCATGGACTATTTTTTAAGCTGGCGAAATAGACAAATGGTATCCTGCCGGAGCCGGTTACATTTTCTGAGTTGATTTGACCGGTAACTTTAAAGTAAGTCCATCCGCGTTCATGC
Organism: uncultured Pirellulales bacterium; assembly: GCA_964569935.1. Lineage (GTDB taxonomy): Bacteria > Planctomycetota > Phycisphaerae > Sedimentisphaerales > Anaerobacaceae > JAFGPS01. Next base: position 1,110 of record CAZMWN010000099.1, on the reverse strand, counting down.
ATTTTATCACGGTTATCTATAACTTTAGCTGTAGCCGGCCAGTCAGCCTGGAAATAATCCTCATCCAGAACGTTGTAATGGCGGATGACCCATGGTTTATTACCATTTGTGCCTTCACTACGGGCGGCAATAACAAGAAGCCCTTTACCTTTGGCCGCTACAGGCTCAACCGTCCTCGTAGTTCCTTCCACCTGGCAGATAAAATCAGTTAATTGGATACTATCCGTGGGAATCCTTAGTACGCTTAGATCGTTAGCCCACATGCGATAGTTATTAATATAGACTTTATTGTCGTGGTAGTAGTAATTGCCACGGGGATTCTGCAGAATCTGCCAATACGAATCGTCCCCAACACTACCCGATTTCGCTCTCAGCATTAATGGTTCTGTCGAACCGAGTGGGAAATAGTACTTATATTCCTGCTCGTTGCTGCTGAGCCCAATATCCTGGGTGATTGCCATCGAGGGATGAGGACCTTTAATGCCCTGACTCGAAGGAATTGATTTAACGGCTATCGTACCGACAGTTAACGCACCGGCAGTCGTTAAGACTAAAGCGGTTTTAGTAGTCGCCAGAGTTACGAATCCCGCCATTAAACCGGCATTAACTGTGGAAGCTGTAACAGAGATTTGTGCCGCTGCCGCTTTGCTTGGGGCGGTTACTTTCCCAAACAATACCAGAGCAGCTAAAAGAGAACCTTTTCCAAAGCCGTTGCGCGAAAGCTCTTTCTGCAACGCCCTTTTCGCACGCATAAACAACATACGCGTACTAAATTCGCTACAGCCCATCGTTTCGGCAATCTCCGAATAAGGCATCTCATCGTAGCAGCGCATAATCAAAACTGCTTTATGCCGTGTTCTGAGTTTTTTCATCGCCCCTGAAACAATCTGTTTCAACTCGTCGCCAACCAGATTCTCAAATCCATCCTGCCGGTTTCTCAGTGTCGGTTTCCTCTGGGCGCTGGAGATAGCCACCCTGCGTTGTGTCTGCTCGGTTCTGTAATAACGTCGCAGCTTATTGGTGGCTATACCATAGAGCCAGGGCCAGAATCGGTCGGCTTTTCTTAGCTTGCCTATTACCTTAAACATTTCTAACAAGCTCTCCTGTACA
>CAZMWN010000098.1:0-11182 GCA_964569935.1 uncultured Pirellulales bacterium | reverse complement strand
CTTCATAGGAATCATTAAAATATGCCCGCAATGAACTGACATCATGGCCGACATACGCCTGGTCGAATTTCGCAAGGTAAGTTTTCAGGGCATCTTCTGAAAAATGGTCGATGACATTGCCTTCACCACCAGGCCCGGCCCGTTCGACCATCTTGCCGTGCCAGCCCTGGAATACTGCGTATAACGTCCAGTTGCCTTCCGGAACCGTCCAGTTTAGTTTACCTTCGGTATCGACTCTATCGGTTAGGTCTAAAGTTTTGCCCTGCTCCGAATAAGCCATCAATACCTGCAAAGGCAAAGGTTTCTCAAACCGAACTTGTTCCAGAGCCAAAGCCTGCAGATTATCGTTGGAACCGATAGGCTCCTTGATTTCAGAAATATTAACACGGCGGCCAATCGCCCGTGCCATGGATTTTTGTATATATATGATAGGCTCACTGAGAGTCTCTCCACCGGATAATGTATAAGTTTTATGAACCATATTTTTACATGCGATATCGGCCCCGACCCAAACACCTCCAAAAGGCCAGCCGTTACCTGTAGCCATGTCAATTCCCATATCGAGTCTCTTGGCTTCCTTCAAAGAATGCTCCAGCATCTCCACCCATTTCGGAGTCAGGTAATTAATGAACTTATCCTCATAACCCTTGACACCGTAAATAGGTGTAATTTCCAATCCACCTAAGCCGGCTTTGGCATATTTCTCCATCTCCACCGTAAGGTCATGCTCATTGACAATGCTACCCATCCACCACCACCGCGACCAGGGGCGGGTCTGGCTGGTTATCACCGGCCAGCTAAGTTCGTCTGTGGCATTTATTGGTTTTGTACCTGCTACGGCACCACATCCGTATAATGCAATAGCAATAAAAACGATCAGGATAATTGAACTCAGGCGGGATATCCTCATTTCCAGTCTCCTATTCCATGCTCTGTTAATTGTCCTTTATTCACCCGTGGCGGGGCCATCGATGAAAAATTAACTTTTATCCTTATCAGATTAGCCGATGCTGGTCAAGTGCATTTAAGACCAAAACAGTTGTGTAAATGAAATTAGTATTTAGCAAGTTCTATTGGATTGAAAGAAATAACAGAAATAATGATACTTAAATAAAAAAAAGATAAATTCAGTAACTCTTTTTAAGGTAAAACTTGGCCTGTCATCGAGGTATTATTATTTTTCGCAAGTCGAACTTTTACCAAGTCGTTGTTTTTAAATTGAAATTTCATATTTGAAATCCCAAATTGATTAATGTTGATCATGAAATATCTTTTGCATCGACCGCTAAGCTTGCCGTTATCGCTTTCGAGAAGGATTTCAGCGATTTGGCCAAGAAATTGTCGGCGAAATTTTCGCCCTAATTCAATATCCAAACTACGCAAAATCTGCGAACGTTCCTTTATAACCTGACTACTCACAGCACCTTGCATATTAGCAGCAGCGGTGCCCATTCGCGGCGAGAACCTGAAAACGTGCATTTTCGCAAAGCCTATATCCCTGGCGAGATTGACAGTTTGCTCGAAATCGGCATCAGTTTCACCAGGAAAACCGACGATAATGTCTGCCGTTATAGCGGGTCTGTCAAGTCGGAATTTAATCATCTCGACCTTTTGTCTGATTTGGCCGACCTTATATTGTCTGCACATCTTTTTCAGGATACTATCGGAACCTGACTGCAACGACAAATGCAGATGTGGCATAATATTATTATGATTACATAGGGTATCAAGCAATCGAGGCGTCACATCTGCCGGCTCCAGCGAGCTTAATCTTACCCTCGCGAGATTGGGAATCTGGGCAATTTTATCGAGTAAATCCGCTAATTTGTCATTTTGTTGATTAGGCCATTTTTTCCGTCTGACGCTTTTCTGCCCATAAGCCCCAAGATTAATTCCAGTGATAACTATTTCCTTATGTCCGGCCTGGACAAGAGCTTGTGCCTCCATAAGAATCTCATCTACCTCTCGACTATGAACAAACGGGCGTGTTTTAGGTACAATACAATAGGTACAGTAACCATCACAGCCATCCTGAATCTTGAGAAAGGCTCGGGTTTGGCCATCGAAGGAAGTTAAAGACGACAACTTTGGATAATCACACAATTCTTTTTTGTGCTTGATTTTAGAGTCGTTTTCTGATTTAATTAAATTATTCGGGCAGCTTGGGGAATCCGAGGCGCAAGCTTCGCCGTTGACGATTTGGCTCAGTATTTCGGCAAGATCGCCATGTTTTTTGACAAGTTGTATATTTTTGGTTGCAGGAATTGATTCGCCAATTTGCACAGTAGGCAGGCAGCCGCAGACAACTAAAACAGCATCTGGAGTGAGCTTTCGGATTCTTTTAATGTACTGTCTGCTCTTTGATGAGGCGGTATGAGTGACACAGCAGGTATTTAGGACAACCAGGTCGGGTTTTTCAAACGGTTTAAGTTTTCGTAGTCCGAGCCGTTCGAGCAGCTCACGGACCTGCTGGCTCTCATATTGATTTACCTTACAGCCAAGTGTGTTTATGGAAAAAGTTTTCATAGCTTGAAAATTACTGTAACGAATTAGTACTTTTGGCGTCTTAAATTATTATATAATGTATATTTGTTTAGACGTATTGACAAGGCTATTTAGATTAATAACTTAACGCGAGGTTCGCAATGGCTGCAGAAATGGGTGCGATATGGGCAATTGATATAGGTAACAATTCTTTAAAAGCATTGTACTTGAGCACAGAGCGTGGAGTTGTCGAAGTAGTTGGTTACGACAATATACCTCACGGTAAAATCCTTAGCGGAGATAATGTTACAGATGCCGAGAGAGAAGAGCTTATAGCAATAAGTTTGCGTAAGCTTGTCACCAAATATGATCTGAGCATGGATGAGATAGCTATTGCAGTACCAAGCCAGAACAGTTTCGCCCGGTTTGTGAACCTGCCACCTGTCGAGGCGAAACGTATTCCTGAGATGGTGCAATTCGAAGCGGTTCAGCAAATCCCCTTTGGTATCAACGATGTACAATGGGATTGGCAGTTGATGACCGGGGCCAACAGTACCGAAATAAAAGTTGGTATTTTTGCGATTAAAAATGACGTAGTCAACACTGCTTTGCAACCTTTCACCAGAGAGGATATCGAGATCAGCTACGTGCAAATGGTACCAATGGCTCTGTATAACTATTTAATGCATGACCGTCCCGATTTGGTCACTTCCGATAGTCAAGCAACCGTCGTTATTAACATCGGCGCAGGTAACACCGACCTGGTTGTCTGTAATCCTTCAACTGTTTGGCAGAGATGTATTCTTATCGGCGGCAATACATTTACGAAAGCGATAGCGGATACTTTCAGACTTAATTTTGGAAAAGCTGAAAAACTGAAACGCACAGCACCGGTAAGCAAATATGCCCGGCAGATATTCCAGGCGATGAGGCCGGTATTTACGGATTTGGCCTCCGAAATACAGAGATCGCTGGGATTTTACAACAGCTCAAATCCAAACACAAAAATCGTGAAGATTATCGCGATGGGTGGCGGAACTAAGCTAAGGGGCCTGCTTAAATATTTGCAGCAAACGCTGCAAATACCCGTGGAAAGACCGGACTCATTTAAAAGACTGGCGATAGGCTCAGGAGTCTCACAAGCAAAATTCCACGAAAATATAAACGATTTTGGCATTGTTTACGGTCTGGCTTTGCAAGGATTGGGACTTGCAAAAATAGAGAGCAATTTACTGCCTCGTACTATTACCAGATCAAGAGCCTGGGTAAGTAAGGGTAGATATTTTATCGCTGCCGCATGCATTCTCCTTACTGTATCGCTTTTATGCTTTGCACGAACCGGTTGGGATAAAATGAACTACGATGGAAACAAGCAACTTCGAACGAGAATTAAGGGCTTAATTAGTACAGCCCAGCAGGCTACAAGTAAACTGACAGATATTAACAACAAAGGTTCCCAGTATGATGCAGTAATAGAAAAGGAGTTCGAAGTCTTTAAACATCGAGAAATCATTCCACAATTCTATGAGACTATACTCTCAGCAGTGCCCAACAAGGATAATACTCCCGAACAAGCCCAACTTTACGAAGCATTTGCTAATGGTGATGTAAAAACTATAAAAACATTCAAACGTAACCAACGAAAGCAGATATTTATTGCAAACATGTCAGTTAATTTCTCAAACGACCTCGCCAAAGCGCAGTTTGGTGGTGCAGATATGTGGCGACGTACTCGTGGCACACTCGGGCTTGAAGAAGGAATGGGAGACGAAATGTATATGGAAAGGATGATGATGGAGCAAATGGGTGGTTTCCGAAGAGATGCTTATGGGCCAACCCCATACGGATTTGAAACACAGGCTGCAGAAGAAAAGAAGTCCGGATTTGTTGTAACCATAATCGGCTATAGTCCCTTTGGAACAAACACTGCCGAATTAGGACAATTGATCGATCCACTAAAAGTTGAGAATGAACCGGATAAGTGGGGATTTATTACGAGACTTGCACACCTTGATAACCTGGTTGCCGACGGCAACAGTCCATTTGAGTTGTTCATGAAGAGCGATCCCGAGCAATTCATTTTGGATATGAAGGAGATAGACTTGTCGGTTGAATACCCTCCTGTGGGTATAGGTGTTCTTGAAATAAGACGTAGAACAACAATTACTCAATCCGGGCCGGAAGAAACTGCCGAGTGGGTTTTAATCGATCCTCTGACAAAAGAAATGATTAATAAAGTCCCCTTACTGGACGAGAACGGAAGAGAGCGTCTTATTGGCGGCCAGACGGCTTACCAAGTCAATGACCACTGGTTTGAAATTAATCTAAAATTTGTCTGGAGAGACGCCCCCGAACCTCCTGAGAGCCCTGCTCAAGGAACTATGGGTAGAAGATTTCGATGATAAAAAATCTGAGTGTATTGGCTAACATCAAAGAGTCACTATGTGCCGGCGAAAGAAAATGTAACTAAGAAAGTTTATAGATTTGTGAGCTAAAATGGATCTACCAAATTTCAAAGATATTTTACAGAAGCTAAGCGTCTTCAAGAATAAGTCACTATTGATACCTGTTGTTATTGGGCTGGTTAGCATACTTCTTTTTATACCAACCCAGCTTATGAGCAGCGGGCTTAAGAAGAAAGTACAAACAGAAAGCATTTCCAATCTTTCAAAAATTATAATCCTACGTAAGAATGCTGTTTCCGATGAACTATTGGACATGAAAGAAGACCAATTGAAGATTCGCGCAAATGACGCCAACGAAATAGCACGTTTAGCAATACAAACTACCCAGAGACAATTCCTCAGTTATGACATATTTGATGTAAATGATCCTAATAGTCTATCAGGCCTGATCTTCCTACAATTCGGCCAGCGGTATATAGATGGAATCGATAAATTAATCGCAAATGCTAATGCCGGCGATTGTCCTACCAAAGCCGAGTTAACAAGAGCTATTGAGGAATCAGGGGCAAGCTCCCGTTCACGACTGGGAAGACCTGGAATGATTGATTCCAGAATGATAACACCTATGGCACCTTCGCCCACGAGAAGCTCCAGAACCGGATATGGGACGAGTCCTTTTGGTGGAATTAGAGTAAAGAACGAGCTTGAGAGAGTCGTAATTGACCAGATTTGTCAGAAAAGAGCTGAAGAAATTTCTTTCTATGTTAATCCGAATGAATTAAGCGGATACGAACTCTGGAAAGAATACGATATCAACGCTCAAAAAGTACAGGCTGTTGAAGACTGCTGGTATTACCAACTGGCGTACTGGGTTATTGAAGATATTCTTAATACCATCAATTCCATGAATTCCGGGCATGAATACGTTCTAAGCGCGCCCGTGAAACGACTTATGCAGGTCAGTTTTACAGTGGATTCATACGGGACAAGAAGGAGAACAGGTGGCTCCAGAGGCAGAGGTTCGGTTGGAAAAACAGACTCAAAGAATGATGATAGACCCAAATACGTCATTTCCTCTGATAATGAAACGATGCTGACAGAATCCTGTACAGGAAGATATAGCAACGATGACATTGATGTAATACACTTTAATGTTGTCTGTGTAGTTAGCATCAGGGACATTATGGCGTTTATGAAGGAATTGTGCAGTGCCAAGGAGTATCAATATATTGATGAATCGGGGCAAACACATACTTACAAACATAATCAAATAACCATTATGGAAACTAAAATAACCTCAGTTGATAAAGAAGATTCTGATCACAACAGTTACCATTATGGCGATGATGGTGTTGTAGAACTGGATTTAATATGCGAATACATCTTTAATAAGAAGGGATATGAAAACTACAAACCGGAGTCGGTCAAGGAAACGTTACTTACAGAACAATAGAAATGAACGACTGGATAAATAAACCTTTAACGAAAAGATGTGAAACGGGATATAAGGAATGTTAAAAAAAATAGGCGGCTTTTTCGAAGAACATGTTGAAAAGATAGTTTTAGTCATCATCGGACTGTTATGCGCCTTGCTCTTTATTTGGCGTGTTATGTTCAGTCCTAATATGGTCGAATATGTGAATAACGAAGGCAAAACAGTAAAGCTCAGCCCAGGCGTGATCGATGACCACGTTTACCAGGACGCTTTACTATTAAATCAGAGACAGAGCGGCCCACCTACAGCTACAAATTCATATACACCGAAAATAAAAGAGTACCTTGCTGTCCTCGACTCGACGATAAGAAATATCGACACCGATCGAATGATGCCGAATCCAGAGATTATTACACCTACAGTCGTAACTCGTGGGCAATACAATCTTCCCTATATTGGTAACATTACCGATGTTGCATCCGAGCATATCAGAGCGGCAGCTTATGTGCCCATTGAACCTATTACCGAACAGAGAACTTATGAGCAGGTTGGAAACGAGCCTAACGATATAGATATTGTAACAGTTGAGGGCAAGTTTGATATAGCAGGATTATACAATAGATTCCATGAAAGTTTTGTGGATCAAGTCGAGGAACAGTGGGCAGATCCATGCCTTGCCAGGCCGATATTTGCCTCAGTAAATTTACAAAGACGAGAACTTACAAACGATGGCACTTGGAGCAGTTGGCAGAATGTCCCCCGACCCAGGATTGATCATAACAAGAGATTGCTTGATCCCATGCAGGAAGGAAACAAATTACCACCAGGCGGTTTAAAATTACAAATGCTTAAATTTGATAACAAGCAGCTACAAATAGAAATGTTGCAGCCCAATGCTTATCAATTTGCATCAGCCAGAGAAGAATGGTTCCCTCCCTTATTACACCGTGACTATGTATCAGCCGTTAAAAAAGAGATTCAGCAGGAAAAACGTGAAGCCCGAGAAGCGGAACAAGAGGAACGTTCGCGAGATACAACTGAGCGTCGCAGCACAAGAACCGGCAGCACAAGAACCGGCAACACAAGAGGCGGTGGTTTATACGAGGGAGGTGGAGACGGACTTGGTACCCAGGGAACACGAAGAACAGGAGGCCGTCGCACGTCCAACAGAGAAACCGGCTTCGCCGATTCCGGTAGAAACACCGGACGTAGCCAAAGATCAAGAGGAAGGCAAGATAATGCAACGATGGAGATGGAGCGTTATATGGGGGAGGGCGCACAAACCGCGGAAATTTCACCTATCAATAAAGTTTATAGAGAATTCAATAAAATTAAAATTAACTGGACTACAGATTTGTCCAAAATGCGTGAATCCTTGGTACTCTGGGCGCATGATGATACGGTCGAACTGGAAAAAAGCTATCAATATAGAATTCGGTTAGGTGTTTTTAATCCTGTTGCAGAGGGAGATAAAAACGATGTTGTTTTATGGAGCGAGTTTTCAGATGTAACCAATCCTATTGAGATTCCGGGCAAGCTTTACTTCTTTGTAAAGGGTGTACAAGAAACCGCAAAGACGGTCACCGTAACAGTCTGTAAGTATTTTTTAGGCTATTGGCGCAGCGAAGACTTCAGAGGAATAGGACCTGGAGAAGCTATAGGTGGTATTGTCGAATACGAACCTGAAGAACCTGAAGAACAACCCTTTATTGCAGGAGGTGGGCAGGGGCGTTTTGCAATGCCCATGACAATAACCCAGCCTGAAGAACCAACGGTAGAACCTGAATCAATCAACTACGATACGGGAGCCGTTATAGTAGATATTGTCACCGTAAACGAATGGATGGCTTCTGACGATAAAAGTCTGAGTAACAAATCCTATTATGATATGCTTTACAGTTATGATGGAACCAACATTGAACATATACCGGTGAGGTCGAGTTACTGGCCGGAAAATATGAGATCAATATTTGCGCAAATCCAAAGATTATCGAGAGAAACAAAAGAACCATTTAAGGCGTTTGGTTCCAGGGGTGTTCTACAAAGACCGGGAATGGATTCCATGAGAGGAGAATCCGACGATATGTATCAGGAAATGATGATGATGGAGCAGATGCGCCGGTAATAAGAAGTATTAAGTGCCCGACAAACAGCTCTGATTCTTTTGTTATTGAACTTATACACTTGATTTATCGCGAAATTTTTCTTGCAAATCATCCTTTTCTGCTGTAATTTACCTTATAATATTTGGATAAAATTATTTTTTTCTCCTTCTGAAAAACAATTCATAATTATAAGGAACTTTAATTATGGCTTTCACATTACAATTAGGTGAACGGGCACCGGATTTCAAACTACCCGCTACAGACGGCAATACATACCAGTTGTCCGATTTTAACGATGCCCAAGTTTTAGTAGTATTCTTCACATGTAATCACTGCCCCTATGTCATCGGATCTGATGAAGCTACCCGACAAACGACTGAAAAATTCGCCCCTCAAGGAGTTAAATTCGTCGGAATCAACTCGAATAGTAAAAACACTTATGCAGAAGATGATTTCGAGCATATGGTCGAACGGATGAAAGAGCACAATTTCCCCTGGCTCTATTTATACGACCAGTCTCAGAATATTGCAAAAGCCTACGGCGCTTTACGCACTCCGCACTTCTTCGTATTCGACAAAGAACGCAAGCTGATTTACACCGGCCGGGGCGTGGATAATCCTCGGGATACCGGTAAGATGAAGATTAACGACCTTGAAAGAGCACTGACAGAACATCTGACCGGAACGCCCGTGAGTGTTCCGCTTACCAATCCGATTGGCTGCAACGTCAAATGGGAAGGAAAAGATGCGCACTGGATGCCGGTTGAGGCCTGTGATATAGTCTAATACAAAAAGAATATTTATTCGACCGAATCCACAAGATAAAACATCCGACATTCGATATACAAATTCCACTCTTGTGTCTTACAAACTTTTCCATTGCAAATCCCTATACGGTTTAGTATTAAATTGACGTCCAGGATGGCGTTGACAAATGAATTACCGAAACAGCCATAACCACGACCGGATTACTCATGAATAATTCCGGGAAAGTTACGCAGCAGCATATAGATAGAATCTATCGGAGTCTTATAAACAACGGGTAATTCCAATGGTTAAACAAAAGAAATATCACGGGGTCATAGTGCCCATGATAACTCCCTTTACATCTGGCGGTGATATCGATCCGGGCGCCGCCGAGAGAATCGCCGACCACATCCGCGGTAGTGGTGCCTGTGTATTTGTACTTGGTACCACAGGAGAAGCGGTCTCAATCAGTCTCACGGTAAAAACTCAACTTGTTGAAACGGTCGTCAAGAATAACACTCATGGAACCCTCACCTATGCAGGTATAATGGATAATTGCCTGGCTACCTCTGTGGAGATGGCTGAACGTTTTTTTGAACTTGGCGTGGATGTTGTTGTTGCCTGTATCCCGAGCTATTATCCATTGACCAACGATGATATCCTGAATTACTTTGAGGCTCTGGCTGAGCATCTATCCGGTCCCTTAATGTTATACAATATGCCGATAACGACTGGAGTGTCAATTCCCTTGGAGGTGATTGACCGACTTAGTCGCCACCCAAAGATTATAGGATTGAAGGACTCAGCCAGGGATATGGAGCGCCTGAAACAAGCCGTTGAGCTGTGGAAAGACAGGGAAGATTTTACATACCTTAGCGGCTGCACATCTTTGAGCACAACTGCATTGGCCTTAGGTGCCGACGGGATCGTGCCGGGTGTTGGCAATATTGTACCTGATCTATACATCAAGCTCTACAACGCTGTCTCAAGTGGCGATCTGGAACAGACCAATCGATGTCAGAACCGCTCTAACGACATTATAGATTTAATTCAAAAGAACAGAAGCTTAAGTGAATCGTTGTCCATCCTCAAAGCGATCATGCACATCCTGGGATTTTGCAGTCCGAAAATGCTGCCGCCACTATGCGAATTAAATGCCGAACAGATTCAAGAGCTCAGAGAGACAGTAAATAATATGCGCCTTTTAGAGGAAAACCACTCGCCATGAAAAACACAAGGCCGATCCTTGGAATCACTATGGGCGATCCCTTTGGCGTCGGTCCAGAGATTGCCGTCAAGGCCCTGGCAAACAAAGATGTTTATTCACTGTGCAGACCCCTGCTTATCGGCGATGCCAATGTTTTCATAAAAGCTATTACCTTTACAGGACTGGGATTGAAAGTCCGGTCTGTGCAAAGCGAAACTGAGGCCGATTTTGGTGGCATGGGCTTCCAGCCCATGAAAACACGGCCAAGATGGCCGTGCCACCAAATCGATGTCCTACAACCTGCAGACTGCTGTGTCAAAGAACTCTTGCATGGAACTGTTTCCGCTCAGGCGGGTCATGCCGCTTTTTCTGCTATCGAAAAAGTTATCGAACTGGCCCAGAGTGGGAGAATCCACGCCGCAGTGACTGGCCCGATCAACAAAGAAGCAATCAACTTGGCAGGATATGATTTCCCAGGCCATACAGAAATATTTGCACACTATACCGGAACCAAAGATTATGCAATGCTCCTGATTTATGGCGACCTGAGAGTCATTCATGTCACAACCCACATTCCTATTCAAAAGGTCAGCCGAATGATTACAAAGAAGCGAGTATTAAAAGTAATCGAGCTGGCACATGACGCCTGTCAAAAGCTTGGAGTAATTCATCCTCGCATCGGCGTGGCGGGATTGAATCCTCATGCAAGTGACGGAGGATTGTTCGGCGAAGAAGAGCAGGAACACATAATACCAGCTATCGAAACAGCCGTCTCTGCCGGGATTAATGCCGAAGGCCC